>JAGAAT010000171.1 GCA_017615095.1 bacterium | reverse complement strand
TCCTTATTACGACGCAAACGGCAAAATCACTTTCTGCCGCCCCGGCTGCGACACACCGACTGCCGATGATCCGATCTGTATCGGCAACCTGTGGGATGAACAGAATGAAAAACTATGTCACGAATATCCGGAATATGCATGTTGCGGAACACCGTGTGTTATGGAAAGTTTGAAACCTTGGACAAAGGAAAGACTTGCTGAAGAGTATCCGACACTTGTTGAATTTATACCAATGCACAAATGTGATCTGGAGATTGGTCAAATCAACTGGGGATTTGACGGTTCAGGCGGAGTTGTAAAATCATGGAATATGAGTGATGGTAAAATAGGTTTTTATTTATCCCCGTCGCTGACTCTTTCAATTAAAGAATGGCCTGTAAAAACAAAATATATTACATACGATATCAATAAACAAAAATACAATTTTATTATTCCTGCAAGACATAATGAACAGTCTTATTACAAAGGTAAAAGACTCGCCTTGATTGCAGACACGAGAAGTCTGGATCTTAACAATGAAAACATATTCCTTGCATACATCGGAGATGATGGCAAAGTTGAAATCGTTTATGACAAAAAAGTCAAAAGCATTTCCTATGAACCGGCACTTAACGAAAAATGGGCGTTCGTCAATCTTGTTGAAGCCGGTAGCAAACGAATGCTTTATGCCAAGGTCGGGGAATGGAAGTGGACTTCACTTGGTGACGGTTTGGGGTGGATACCATCAATTGTAGGAAATAGATTGGCTTTGTATAGAGATGATTTGAAAGGCTATATATGCGATTTGGACAAATATCCGAAAAGCCTTGGCGAGTGTTATAATGTCAATGACGAGGATAAAATCCGTTATCTTGTTTTAGATAAAGAAGACAGTAACAGAGCCGTGTATAGTGCCAATCAAGGGAAAATTGTTTTGATGGAATATAAAGAGGGAAAATGGAATTACAGCGATTTGATAACCTCTTATTCCGACGAAATAACAGGAAAAGTAAATATATTAGGTTTCATAATCAATATGTTCCGTGGAAATATGCTGCTTTATGAAGAGGCGTTTAATATGGGCAGTCAGTCTCAAATAATGGCTAACAAACTTTGTTATTACAACCTGACATCAAAAAAATCCTATTGTATGAAGAAAATGGATGATGATTCAGAATATGATGGCATTCCAGTATATCCTTACGGCGATGCCGAATTCGAAGGAAAATGGCTATTATATCAGAAAGTTAGTTCGACACCATTTATCCTGAGAGACATGGAGTGTTACTGTAAAGAAGAAGGCGTGTGTCCGTTTGAGGAATAAATTCGGCGCAAGCCTCAGAGGCTGTTCGAGGCCGCTGACGTTCCGGTTACTCTGCCTGAGGAGCCTTTTCAAATGAGATGAGTTCGACTTCGAAAATGAGTGTTTCGTTCGGTTCGATCGGACCTGCGCCGCGCTCGCCGTATGCAAGTTCGCCGGGGATGAAGAGTTTGTATTTCGCACCTTTTTTCATGAGCTGTACGCCTTCGGTCCAACCCTTGATAACGCCGTTGAGCGGGAACTTGATCGGTTCGTTACGCTTGTAGGAGCTGTCGAATTCGGTGCCGTCGAGGTGTGTTCCGACATAGTGGACTTCTACGATGTCCGTCGGACCGGGATTCGGACCTTCGCCCTCTTTTTCAACGATGTACTGAAGACCTGATTCGGTGGTTTTTACACCCTCTTTCGTCTTGTTTTCAGCAAGGAATTTATCGCCCTTCTCTTTGTTCTCCGTAGCTTTTTTGGTAAGTTCAGCCTGCATCTTTTCGATCATTTTGGTCTGAAATTCCTGAAGTGCCGTGCCGATCTCTTCATCGGTCAGGAGAGCGGCTTCGCCTTTGTAGGATGCCTTGAATCCTGCGATGAATGCGTCAAGATCGAAATCGAAATTTCTCTCTCTGAGGTTCTTGGCAACGTCTGTTCCGAGCGCGTAGCCGTACTTTGCGGATTCGTTCGAAAGTTTTTCTTTAGTGATCCCGGAAGTCTGGCAGTTCGACATATCGCCGCAGGCAGCAAAAACGAGTGCTGCTGCCGCAACTACTGCAACAAGGATTTTTTTCATTTTGTACTCCATAAAAAGAAAATTAATAAGCGTGAGAAGGTAATCAAAAGCGGACAGATTGCAACCAGAAACGACAATATTCAAGATAGTTTTTTACATTTTTGTTTCGGCAATTAAGATGCACTGTTTTTTTGAGTTATTTTGATGGAGACGGATATGAACGAAAAGAGAGTCAGAACGAGATTCGCGCCGAGTCCGACGGGGTACATGCATGTCGGAAACCTCAGGACCGCGCTCTATGCGTGGCTGATCGCGAGAAAGTACAACGGGACCTTCGTACTCAGGATCGAGGACACCGACCAGGAGCGGAAGGTCGAGGGCGCAGTCGATTTGATCTACAGGACGCTTGCCGAAACCGGACTTACGCACGACGAGGGACCGGATATCGGCGGAGATTACGGACCTTACGTCCAGAGCGAGCGTATGGCTGCCGGGATCTACATGAAATATGCCGAAGAACTGATCGAAAAGGGCTTCGCCTACCGCTGTTTCTGCACGAAGGAGCGTCTCGACGAGCTTCACAAAGAGTGCGAGGAGCACCATCAGCAGACGAAATACGACAGAAAGTGTCTCAGCCTGACGAAGGAGGAGATACAGAAAAATCTTGATGCCGGCGTTCCGTACGTCATCCGCCAGAAGATGCCGGATACCGGCGTGACGGGCTTCCACGACGAGGTCTACGGAGATATCGAGGTCGAAAATTCGACGATGGACGATCTCATCCTCATCAAGTCCGACGGCTATCCGACCTACAACTTTGCCAACGTTATCGACGATCATCTCATGGGGATCACGCACGTCGTCCGCGGCAGCGAATACCTCATCTCTACGCCGAAGTACAACCTGCTTTACGATGCTTTCGGCTGGGAAAAGCCGGTCTATGTCCACGTTTCGCCGGTAATGAGGGATGCTCAGCGCAAGCTTTCGAAGCGTGACGGAGATGCGAGCTACGCCGATTTCATCAACAAGGGATGCCTGAAGGAGGCTCTTCTCAACTACATCGCGCTTCTCGGCTGGAATCCGGGCGATGACCGCGAAAAGTTCTCGCTTTCTGAACTTGTAGAGGCTTTCGACATCTCGAGGATCAACAAGTCACCTGCGATTTTCGACGAGGCGAAACTGCGCTGGCTGAACAGCGAATATATCCGCGAAATGAGTCAGGACGAGTTCCTCAAACATGCGATGCCTTTCATCAAAAAGGCGGTCAAACGCGAAGATGTGAACTTCGACGTGATCGCTGCCGGGCTTCACAAGAGGACCGAATATTTCAGCGACGTCATCCCTCAGCTTGACTTCGTTGACGAGCTACCGGAGTACTCAAAGGAGCTTTACATCAGCAAAAAGATGAAGACCGACCCGGAAAATTCCCTGGAGGCACTGAAGGTTTTGAAGCCTGAGCTCGAGGCATTTGACGAGTGGGAACACGAGAAGCTTTACTACAAAGTCCTGGATATCGCCGAAAAGAGCGGGATCAACAAAAAAGTCCTGCTCTGGTCTCTGCGTGTCGCGCTCAGCGGAAAGGAGCTGACTCCCGGCGGAGGGACTGATATCGCGGCGATAATCGGCAAGGCTGAGTCGCTGAAACGGCTCGAAAAGGGTATCGAAATACTGTCAGTTTGATTTAATATGTTTTCAGGAGGTTACTGAATGGCAGAAGAGAAAAAATCGTCATGTGCGACCTGTTCAAGTACGACCTGCAGTGCTAAGAACAAGCACGCAAACGAGAATGACGAACAGTTTGCCGCAAGACGGCAGATCGCAGAAAATCTGTGCAAAATCAAGCACAAAGTCATCGTTATGTCGGGCAAGGGCGGCGTCGGGAAAAGCTCTGTCGCTGTAAATATCGCGATGGCGCTTGCCATGGACGGGAAAAATGTCGGTCTTCTCGATATCGACCTGCACGGACCGAGTGTCCCGACGATGTTCGGGCTTACGGACGGCAAGATCAGCGTTTCTGAGAACAACAGGTTCATCCCGATAACCTTCGGCGGTCTTAAAATCATGTCGGTCGGATTTTTCCTTCCCGACAGAGACGACGCAATCATCTGGCGCGGACCTTTGAAACACGCGATGATCCAGCAGTTTTTCAAGGATGTCGACTGGGGCACCCTGGATTATCTCATCATCGATTCACCTCCCGGAACCGGCGACGAACTCCTTTCACTTGTCAACACGGTCGAGGATCTGACGGGTGCGGTCCTTGTCACGACTCCTCAGGAGGTCGCTGCTGCCGATGTCAGGAAATCGGTCACTTTCTGTGAGAAGGCTAACGTCAAAGTTCTCGGTATCGTTGAAAATATGAGCGGATATGCCTGCCCGCACTGCGGTGAAGTCTCACAGATCTTCAAGATCGGCGCGGGTCAGAAGATCGCTGAAAAATACGGTTTCCCGCTTCTCGGAAAGATCCCGATCGATCCGGCTATCGGAGAATCCGGCGATAACGGCGTTCCCTTTGTCTACATGCAGAGCAAGTCCGCCTCGGCAAAGGAAATCGAATCGATCACCAACAAAATGGTTGCTATATGCGAGAAAAAAGACTAGCTGTTTCAGTAGTTTGTGCTGTTTTGATGTTCTTTGTCCTTTCGGCTTCGTCTCTCTCCTGTTCAAGGAAGGAGGCGGAGCCGGAGGGCTCTGTAGTGCGCGTCATGGTCAGTATCCAGCCGCAGGCATTCATAGTAAAGAACATCGGTCGCGGGATGGTCTCTGTTTCGGTCATGGTGCCGCCTCAGGCAAGTCCAGAAACCTACGAACCCGGACCCGCGAGGATGGCTGAGCTTAAAAATTCGGCTCTCTACTTTACGCTGGATCTGCCCTTCGAAGATGCTTTTATCGGCAGGGTAAAGAGCGGATACCCGAACGTCCGGTTCGTGGAAATGGGTAAAAACATCGAGCTTCTGAAGATGCCCGGTCACCACTGTCATCATCACGATCACGGCGGGCCGGAACATCACGGGCACGGGCATCACGAAGGCGGGAAAGACCCGCATGTCTGGCTCGATCCGGTGAATCTCAAAATCATGGCTGACAACTGCGCGGAGGCTCTGATCGCGGTCGATCCGAAAAACGCGGAGAGCTACCGGGCGAATCTTGCCGAGTTGAAGAACAGCCTCGATGCGGTTCGCGAAAAGATCGAAAACGAGCTTGCAGACTCAGCCGGAAAGGCTTTTCTGATCTATCATCCGTCGTGGGGCTACTTTGCGGAGAGGTTCGGTCTCAGACAGATCCCCGTCGAGGTCGAGGGCAAGGAACCGAGTGCAGCTGAGATGGCTAAGATAGTTGATTTTATTAAAGAAAATAATGTCAAGCGACTCTTTTACCAGGCGCAGTCGCCGGAGTTCGTCGTCCGCTCGATAGCTGAGGCGAATTCCGTGCAGATCCAGGCGCTTGACCCGATGAAGGAGGATGTCGCCGAAAATATGCTCAACGCGGCTATAGAGATAAAAAAGTCTCTGGTCACGGTCAATGAAACGGAGAAAAAATGAAAAAATTCACACTCTTGCTTTTGGTTCTGGCTTCGCTTTTCTACTTTGCGGCGTGCGGCGGCTCAAAAAAGGACGATTCTCCTGCAACGGATTCCGATACCGATTCGGTGACGGAGCCTGATACGGATACGCCGGCCGATGCCGACAGCGGACCGGAAGGCGATGATGATGTCGCGGATCCTGACGCGGATAGGCCTGATACCGAGCCGGAACCGGATACTGATTATGATCCAGGCGACGGCTGCATCGAGATCGATGTCCCGACGATCACATCTGCCGGCTACTACGATGAGATCAACGGCTTCTTCTCTCCGAGCCTCGGCGACAACACTATCGATATCGTGAAGATCTTTATTCTGGATACGAAGCCGGGAACTGCGGAGTACGATATCGAACCGGGTACTTACGATCTCGGGGAGTATCCGAATTACACCTATGAGCAGTGCCGGCAGTGCGTGATGGTCTGGGTAGATGTTGCGCTCGGCGAACCTGCTGAAGCCTATTTCCAGACTGAAGGTTCGCTTACGATCACGGCTGTCGCAGGCAGCGGCGAGGCGACCCGGACCGATGGATATATCGAGAATGTTAAGCTTATGAAGGCTGAATTTCCCTCTTTCACGCTTATTCCTGATGCGACTGAGTGCATCCGCATCCCGTATGCCGACTGGTCGCTGACTTCGACGGTCGCCGAGCCGGATTCCGATGTCATGCCGGATGAAGATTCTGAACCTGCTCCGGATCCTGATGCAGCGTCTGATGCCGATCCCGATCCTGATTCTGATTCTGATACAGAGCCTGTTTCGGATATCGAGCCGGACAGTGAAGCCGTAAGCGATGCCGATACGGTTGAAAACGATAACGACTCAGAGCCGAACGAATAGAAATGTCGCTTCTTTTCTGCCTCTTTTTCGCGATCCAGACACTCTCCACCGAGGGTGAGATCTTTCTTCTGCTGAACGGCGACAGCGATTCGATCACATTTTCGTCGTACCGCCTGACTAACCCTGACAGGATCGTCCTAGAGGCAGATTCCGAGTTCCATGAGTCCGCCGAAGCGATCGGGGAGATGGTGCAGAGTGTGAAAAAGAGCGAAAAAAACGGTTTGACACGCTTTATTTTTTATGTCGAACCTGAAACCCAGTATACGATCCTGAACAGAAAAAATATCATAATCGTCGGCTTCAGCCGGCATATTTTTGCAAACAATATCGAGTTCGAGCCGCTCTATTCAGGCTTTATTGACAAGCGGAATCAGGAACTTATGGCGAAGAAACAGGCAGAGGAGGCGCGGCTTGCCGAGATGGAACGCATCGAAGAAGAAAAGCGTCTCGCCGAGGAAAAACGTGTAGCCGAAGAAAAGCGTATCGCTGAGGAAAAGCGCATTGCTGAGGAAAAGCGCATTGCTGAAGAAAAGCGTATCGCTGAAGAAAAACGCATAGCCGAAGAAAAGCGTATCGCTGAAGAAAAGCGCATTGCCGAAGAAAAGCGTATCGCCGAAGAAAAGCTATTGGCTGAAGAAAAACGCATTGCCGAAGAAAAACGTATTGCCGAAGAAAAACGTATTGCCGAAGAAAAACGTATTGCCGAAGAAAAACGCTTAGCTGAAGAAAAACGCATCGCCGAAGAAAAGCGCGTAGCCGAAGAAAAGCGCTTAGCTGAAGAAAAGCGCCTCGCCGAAGAAAAACGTATTGCCGAGGAAAAGCGTTTGGCTGAGGAACGTTCCAGGATCGAAAAGAAAAAGGCTGTAGCTACCGAAAACGGCGAAGTGCGCAGTCTGAAAGTCGTCAAAGCCGAGAAGGAAAAGCCGCTCTCCGAAACGATGGCGCACCTTCCGGTAAAGAAGCTCGAAAGGAAGGGACATCTCAAGAACATCTTCTTCCGCAGGTTCCCGGAGTTCAGCCGCATCACAGTCGAGGCAGACGGCGATATCGACTATCAGTTCCGCGAGATCATCGGCGGTTTTGTCATCGATGTGAACAACTTCGCGAAGGTCCCCAAGCGCCTTCTGAATATCATCGATGCCCGTGCGTTCAAGGCAGAGGTAACCTACATTTACCCGCAGAAGACCGACGAGAACCGGCTCAAAATTTACATAAAAACCAAAGACGGAATGGCTGTCCGCAAGAGCGAGGACGGCAGGTTCATCAACTTCGATTTCTTCAAGCCGACATTGGAAGAGTAGGCTGGCTGGACGCCCGTTCTATCTGAATTTGATCGTCATTATTGCGAGAGCGGCCGTCATTATGCTGATGATCCAGAATCTGGTGACGACCTTCGCCTCTGCCAGCCCCGCGTGCTGGAAGTGGTGGTGGATGGGGGCACGGTAGAGGATCCTGCGTTTCAGCAGTTTGAAGCCGATGACCTCCTGTACGAATGTCGAGGTTATTTCGACCACAAAGATCGCTCCGGCTATGATGAAGACCACCTCCTGGCGTATCAGAACGGCCGCTGTGCCCATCACTCCGCCGAGGAAAAGGCTCCCTGTGTCGCCCATGAAGACCTCCGCCGGGTGCGTGTTGAACCAGAGGAAGCCGATCGCAGCGCCGATCACCGCTCCGCAGAAGACGGTGATTTCACCGCATCTCGGGATGTATTCGTAAAGCAGGTGCTGCGAATGGCCAGTGTTTCCGATGATGTAGGCGAATGTCCCGAGGACGATGAAAACGCAGATCGACGGGACTGTCGTCAGACCGTCCATGCCGTCGGCAAAGTTCACGGCGTTGGCTGAGTAGACGATCATAAAGACGATAAACGCAGCGGTAAAGGGCGTCGAGTTGAATAAAAAGCCCTTGAAGAAGGGGATCTGGAATGAATTTGCCACATCAGAGGGAAGCGGTGAAACTGACGGATCGAGCACGAAAAATGCCAGAAAAACGCCGAAACCGATCTGAACTGCGAACTTGAAGGTCCTGGAGAGCCCCTTGTCCGGGTCGCGGAGCTTGATTTTGAGGTAATCGTCGATCGCTCCGAAAAGGGCGAACCAGACGCCGGCGGCGGTCAGGACCAGAACGAAGGGGTTGGTAAGGTCGCACCACATGAGAACGCTGCCGATCCCGGTGAGGAAGATGATGATCCCGCCCATCATCGGAGTGCCTGTCTTCTTCTGCGAGTTGATCTCTCCGTAGCTGCGTTCAAAGGACCGGAGCCCCCTCCGGTAGAGCATGTTTATTATCGGTCTGCCGATCAGAAGCGAAATCAGGAAGGCGGTCACGAAGGCGATAAGTGCCCTGGATGTGAGGTATTTGAAAACCGCGAAGCCGCGTGTGTTTTCAAAGAGCGAACTTAAAAGTGCATAGATCATTTTATCTCCGTTGAAATGGCGGTTTTTACGGTTTTGTAGACCTGTTTCAACTCATATTCGGTCGTGTAGCCGGTGCTGGTTATCAGGATCTTGTCAAGTTCTGCGAGGGCTGCCTCCGGAGCGACGACTCCGCTTTCCGAGAGTTGCAGGAGCGCCTTCATTACTGAGATCCTGACTTTCCAGCAGGAGTCGTAGTAGCATCTTTGCAGCTCCTTCAGGATCCTTGAGGAGTCGCGGTCGATGAAGGAGGCTGCCGAAACGGCGTTCATCCTTACCTCGAAGGCTCTGTCCTTGAAGTTTTTGTAGAGTGTCTCCAGCAGTCTGCCTTTTTCTCCGCTGCTGAAGCCGAAACGTTTTTCAAATGCCGGCACGCACTCTTCGGCGTTGAACCTTGTTTCGTAGTAACTGTTCGAAATCCCTAGTAAAACTGCTTCGAAAATGTCGTTTCTGAACCTCTCGTCACAACTCTTAGTCAGCCTGCTCAGAGCCCAGAATGCGTCCCTGCCTGCGAAGGGCTTGCTCAAGGGATTTTTGGCGAAATCCAGGATCGACGGCATCAGGTCGCAGAAACCGGCGATCCCTGCGATCCTGCACGCTCTGGCGTTGAAAACCGGATTTTTCGAGACGAAAAGGAGGCGTATCTTTGCCTTGATGAGCCTCTCTTCGTCGGGATCGAGCGGCTTTTCCGCCCCGCTTGCGATTTTTCGCATGAAGCTTTCGAGTGTCACCGAGTTGAGTCCTATCAGGCGGTCGTTGAAACGGAGAGCGCATCCGACAGGCTCAGGCTTCTGCGAAAGCCCGATCATGTATTTGATATTGCTGATGATTATCTTGGCTGGGTCGCCGGGGAATATGTTTTTTGCCTTTTCGGACATCTCCTTCAGACCGGCCGGATCGTTTTTGAGCTCGGAAACCGCCTTGACGAATTCGTTTTTGTCGGCAAAGGCGACACCTGTCGGACTGAGAGCTTCCGGCTCCTCGTATACCACTTTGGCGGCTCCCAGTTTCCCGATGAATCTGGCGTTCCCGACCTGATGGTCGTTTGCCAGGTTCGTTATCGGAATGATGACCGAGGGCTTGCCCTGACGGCAGACCTCCATGATCGAGCCTGCTCCGGCGCGGATGACCAGAAGGTCGCTGGCGGCGTAGTAAAGCCCCATGTCGTCGATGAAATCTTTCAATAAATACCGATCGTTGTCTGCCAGACCCTTGTCTGCGAGGATCTCTCTGACATCCTTGCAGCCGTCGTATCCGCCCGAGCTTCCGAAGGGTTTGCCTGCGCCGTTGATGATAAAGATATCGGTGTCTTTCAAAAGCTCTGGAGCCGATTCTGCAAGTACGCGGTTGATCGTGCGTGCCCCCTGCGAGCCGCCGAATGCGAAGATCACGAAGCTTTTTTCAGGTATCCCGAGACTCCTGCGGGCTTCGGATTTATCATGCTGCGATATCGTGCTCCTGACCGGATAGCCGGAGTAGAAGCTCTTTTCGGCTTTCAGGCTTTTTATCGTTTCTGGAAAGGAAACTGCAATAAAATCAGCTGCATGTGCCGCCATTTTGTTCATCCTGCCGAGGTCCACGTTCGATTCGTGAAGCAGGATCTTCGTCTTGAAGAGCCCGAAGGTGACTTTTCTGAGGATCCAGGCTCCGAAGACTGTCGGTGCGCTGACGTAACCGCCTGTCGCAAAGACCAGATCGGGTCGGAAACTCAGCAGGATGCCGATCGCCTTCAGGATCCCGAGAGTGAGTGTTGCCGCAAATTTTGCCAGTTGTACCGGAGACTTGCCTGTAGGCATCGGTGCGCTTTTGACAAGTTTCAGCGGGATGCCAGCCTTCGGGACCATTGCGCACTCCGCCTTGCCTGCCATTCCGACGTAGAGGATCTCGGAATCGGGCATTTCGCGCTTCAGCTCGGTGATAACTGCCAGAGCCGGGCTGACGTGTCCTCCGCTGCCGCCGCCGGTGAATATGAATCTTTTTCCCATTTTTTCCCCGCGAAAAGATGACCGAAAAAACGCACTACTATAAATAATTTTGCGGAAAAGTAACCATTTTATACTATATTATGGCGTTTTTTGTAGTTCGATAAGGAGATTTCTTTGGATGGCGAGATATTTTTACACCGAGGACAAAGGTTTGCAGCTTGAAGTCCAGCCGATCCCCGAGATCGGCGCTTACGATTTCCCGGCGCTCAGCGACGAAGAGAAAATGCGTTATCAGCGGCTCCGTTCGATAGTCAAAAATGTTGAAAAAATACAGCAGAATCAGAATGTTGCTGAAAATGACGGCGAGCTGGAGAGATTCTACCGGACGCAGCTCAACCCAGAACAGTGCGAGGCGGTTTTCGCACTTTCGGGACCGACGCTCGTAATTGCCGGTGCGGGGAGCGGAAAGACGCGGACTATCGTCTACCGGACGGCATACATGCTCCAGAAGGGGATCCCGCCCGAGTCGATCCTTCTTCTGACCTTCACGAGGCGGGCAGCCGGTGAGATGGTCGAGCGTGTGAAGGCGCTTGTCGGTTCTGATACTGCATCGCGGATCACGGCGGGGACCTTCCACTCGTTCGCGAACTTCCAGCTGAGGAGGTACGGCAGGGCAATAGGCATCGAACCGAACTTCACGATCTGCGACGAGGAGGATTCGGCGGATATCGTCGATCTCATCAAAAACGAGCTCGACATCAAAAGTCTCGGCAAACAGTTCCCGAAAAAGAGTGTCGTCGTCGAGATGATCAGCAGATCGAGAAACCACGGGATAACTATCGAAAAAGCGGTCGGTCTGCATTATCCGAAGTATGCCGATGCGATTCCCGAACTGGAAAAGATCGCGGAGCGCTACGGGATCTTCAAGAGCGAAAGGGGAATGCTCGACTATGACGATCTTCTGGAAAAGTTTCTGGAATTATTAGAAAATTCTCCGCAGACGCTGGAAAGGCTACAGGAGCGTTACCGCTATATCATGGTCGATGAGTATCAGGATACGAATCTGGTACAGGGAAAGATCGCGGACAAGATAGCCGGTAACAGCGGCAACATCATGGTCGTCGGAGACGATTCCCAGAGCATCTACGCCTTCCGCGGGGCAAACTTCGAGAACATCCTGCGCTTTCCGGAGCGTTGGAACGGCTGCCGGCTGATAAAGCTCGTGCAGAACTACCGCTCGCAGCGATTACTGCTTGATTTTACTAACGATATCGTCAGAAACTTCTATGTGTCGTACGAAAAGAGGCTCTTCTCGGAGATGTGCGGCAGCACCCTGAAGCCGAAGATCTTCCGGGCGGGTTCCCAGGAGCAGGAGGCGGAGCTTGTTGTGAGTAAAATCGAATACCTACTCGATAAAAAGGGTGTCGAGCCGAAGGATATCGCCGTGCTCTACCGCTCGAGCTTCCACGCCAATGCGCTCCAGACCGCTCTTCTGCGCCGCGGGATCGACTTCGCGATGTTCGGCGGGGTGAAATTTACGGAACGGCGCCACATCAAGGATCTTCTGAGCTACCTGAGGGTGATCCAGAATCCGAAGGAGGGGGTCGCCCTGAACCGTGTCGTCAAGCTTCTGCCCGGGGTCGGATCCACTACCGCCGCTAAGATCGCAAACGAGTTTGTCGGGGGAGGGAAGCTGCCGCTTGAAAAGTATGCCAAAAAGAAGTTCTACCAGCCGCTCTGCGAGCTTTCCGAAATGCTGGACGAGGCTTCGAAAGAAGAACTAACGGTTCGGCAGATACTTGATATCGCTATTGATTTTTACAAGCCTGTCCTGAAGGAACTCGAAGAGGATTACGACGACCGTATCGAAGATTTCGCAGTGCTCAGGAGTGTCGCCGCCGGTTACAGGACGCTCGAAAGCTTTCTTACCGACTTTTCGCTCGACCCGCCTAATTCTCAGCTCAACGGCTCGAAAATCGACATCAGCGAAGCCTCGAAAACGGATAAGATCGTCCTCTCGACGATCCACAGCGCAAAGGGGTTGGAGTGGAACACGGTTTTTGTCATCAACATGGCGGAGGGCGCTTTCCCGAGCGAAAAATCTGCCGGCAATCTCAGTATGCTTGAGGAGGAGCGGCGTCTCTTTTATGTCGCCTGTTCGAGGGCGAAGGAGCGGCTTTTCATCTCATATCCTGAAAAGCTCGCCTTCGGTCAGGGGTTCGGGCTTGCGATGCCGAGCCGTTTCCTGGCTGAGATCGATGAGGCACTCTACGATTTCGGAAGGTAAAAAACTTGAAATAAAACAGAATCCGTGGAAAATCACCGGTTTTTTTAGGTACTTTATTTTATATTGTATAGGCTTGGAGATGAAGATGAGAAAGTTTTTGCTTTCGGTACTGGTCGTGTTTGCAGTTGTTCTGCTTGCGGCCGGGTGCAGTTCAAAAAAGACACAGGAGAACCTGCCGGACGGTGACACCGATGCGGCGGATCTGGACGCGATCGACGTTCCGGATTCTGACGGACAGGAGCCCGCAGACGGAGAACCCGATGAGGATTCCGATGCGGACGGAGAGCCGGTTACTGAACCGGAGGGTACCGTTTCCGGTAGTTATATGATGCCTGAAAGTGCCGACGGCAGGAAGGCAGTCCTTTCCGAGTGCGGAGAGGATTCAGAGCTTGCTTCGGCTGTTATCAAGGAGGGCAGATACGAGATCAGATACGAT
>JAGAAT010000170.1 GCA_017615095.1 bacterium | reverse complement strand
CGGAGCATTTCTCGTGAAAAAATAATAAGGAACAGCTTGCAAACAAAGAAATATTACTCATTTATTGGTAGGAGAGACGTCATAATATGGCGTCTCACATCTTCGGCATTGTATTTTTTCGAGACGTCATAATATGGCGTCTCTACAACAAAACCATGCCCGCCTCTCTGAAACCGGCGGGCAAAAGTGCTCGCTAACGCTGCGCTAAAAATGCGGTCACGGATACTTACCTCACACAACGAACGTAGTAGGTGCTTGTCTTATAGCTGTAGCCCACGTAGCCGTAGCTGAAAAGCACGTACCACGCGTAGTTTGTATAGCTGACGTAGGTAGAGGAAGACCAGAAATATCCTGTTTCTCCGAATTTGCTGTACCCGCCAGTTGAATCGTAAGAACAAGAAGCGCATGTTTCCGACGTCAAGCAGTCCTCTGACAGGCAGACAACTTCATCATCATCTCTGACTCCACAAGTGCCTCCTGGCATTATATTTCTGCTGCAGTTCTTAATAAGTGTCCTAAGCTCGCTGATTGTCGGCAGTCTCCAGTCGGTGTATCCGCCTTCACTCAAACCGTCGCAGTATGTGCCGGCATCGCTCCAATTATAGGTAGTGTCAGCCTTTTTCGACCAAGTGAGGTGGCTTGTCGAATCATAGCATGGACCTGTGTTTGACGTGCTGCACTCGGGAAGAGGTTTGCAGTCAGTCGAATAAGTCACATTTGTCGCTGAGCCGTCAAGACCGTTTCCTGATGAATCATTCGCATTGCCGCTGAAATCCCAGAAAGCAACCGTGTCACTGTCTGCGCTGAGCACGCCAGGAGTGAATTCTGCCGTATATTTTGCTGTATTCGAAATCCTGATGGAATCAATAAGTCCCTTAAAATACCTATTAGTAGTAGAGAGATTTGCTCCGATGGAAAGAACCTCGTTATTGGTGACAATAGTGGGTGTGCTTTCAAAATCCTTAGATCCGACCAGTGTTCCGTTTACAAAAAGAAGCAACTGATAAGAGCCGCTCGTCGCATTCTTAACCATCGCCACATGGGTCCAGTCATCAGAGTATGTCACCGTTAAATCAAGTCGATTCCCTGTTGCTGTAGATGTTCCGTAAGAATACTTCACATACGAAGTCATGCCGTAGCCGTTTCCGGTTTGCTGCTTGTAATATCCGCTAAGAACATAAACCGGATCTGATGTTATTCCTTTGCGGACTATCGGATGTATGACATACGTCGGAATATCACCTTCACCTTGTTTGATCCAAGCCTCGATCGTCCATGTACCGCTATTGTAGTTAAGATTCAGCAGATCGTTGTGAGCGACTTCTATTTTTGCACTTCCGTCAAAAAATGCCGAACAATAAGGTTTGCATGTACCGTCTTCGCGAACAGCGTTTGCCGCGCATACATACTGACATATCTTCGCTTCGCCTGTATCTCCGTATTCTGTTTTGTAGTTGGCTCCGAAATTTGTCCACAGACCATCGTCGAAATCGAAATATTCAATATAGCTCTGATCGCCGCGCCACTCTGTGTTCGCAGGTTTCGGGGCGCAGTCTACGATTTTCCAGCACCGTTCAAAATCATCTTCGGCAAAATAGTCGTAAGTCCCGCCAGCCGCTGCACAAATCTCATCCTCGGAAAGCGGATCAGTATCGCCGGTATCACCGTCAGGCTCAGTCGTATCGCCGGAATCTTCATCAGGTTCGGGGGCGTCGGTGTCGGTAGGCTCGGGTTCGCCAGAGCAGTTGCTAACATTCCAGCCGGAGCAGTCGGGCTTGCAGACGGCATACCCGCCGATATATCCGGGATCGATCGAGCTGCACTCCGTTGCACCGCCGTCGCAGACTTCGCCGGGTTCCAAGAGCCTGTTTCCGCATTCGTATTCAGGTTCACCGGTATCGCCGTCCGGCTCAGTCGTGTCTCCGCTGTCTCCGTCCGGCTCTGCCGTATCACCTGTATCAGTTGGTTCAGCCGTATCGCCGGTGTCGGTCGGCTCAGTATCACCTGTGTCCGTCGGGTTTCCCGGCTCCTTCATGCAGGTGTTGCTCTCCTCGTCGCAGATCAACCCTGAGTTGCAGGTTTGGTTTTTGTAACATTCGCCGCCCAAAGTGCCGGCCTCTTTCGGTTCTTCAGTCTGACTGTGCCCCTCCGGCGAATCTTCGAACTTCACCGGTCCGTCGCATGAAACCGCCAGAAACAGCGCGAAAAACGCAAAAATCAGATATAAATGCTTCATTTTCATCTCCCAAGACATTTCAAAATACGCGATATTTTAGGGAAAACAGTTGAAACTGCAAGAAGTTGTGCCAAGTGTATTAAAGAAGCTCTTTGAGCTGGTGAAGCTTTTCGACGAACATCTTTTCTATGAGTTTGTAGGGTTCGATGCTCATCATGTCAACGCCCGCGTCCTTGAGGATCTCAAGAGGCGGTTTCGAACAGCCTGCCTTCAGGAAGCCGTCAATATACTGCTCCGGCGGGATCTTGCCGCTTCTGACACCCTCGGCGAGCGTTAGTGCACCGATAAAGCCGACAACATACTTGTAAACGTAGTAGTTGTAGTAGAAATGCGGAACGAACGCCCACTCGTTTTTGTAGAGCTCGTCGATCTTCATCAGACCGTACTCCTCGCCGTAGTAGCGGCTGAGCGTTTTGCCGTAAACGTCGTTCAGGAACTCAGGCGTCAGGACCTCACCAGCCTCGACCTTTTTGTAGATCGCATCCTCGAACTCGGCAAACTGCATCTGTCTGAAGACCGTCGCACGGACCATCTCGATGAAGTGGTTGAGGAGGAACTTCTTCTCCTCCCTGTCGTCCGTCGTGTCAAGAAGATGGTTTATCAGCATGATCTCGTTGAAGGTGCTTGCGACCTCGGCGACGAAGATCGTGTACTGCGACTTCTCGAAGGGCTGGAACTTGTTAGAGTAGTACGAATGGATCGCGTGACCCATCTCGTGTGCAAGCGTCGATGCCGAGTTGTAGTCGTCGATGTGGTTGAGCAGGACGTAGGGGTGCGTGTCGTAAGCCATGCCCTCCATGTATGCGCCGCTGACCTTGCCTTCGTTCGGGTAGATATCGACCCAGCCGTTCTCCGGTTCCATCGCTTTAGCGATCGCCTCACGGTATTCCGGAGTCATGCAGGACATCGCTTCGTTGACGAGTTTTTTCGAATCGTCGTAGGTGAATACACGGCTGTTCCCGCTTTTTACCATCGTCGCATAGACATCGAAGTATCTCTGCTCATCGAGCTTCAGGACCTTTTTCTTAAGGTCGAGATACTCGTGAAGTGCCGGCAGGATGGCTCTCACGTTGTCTCTGAGCGTGTAGTAGAAGTCGAACGGGAGCTCGTTCGCCTTCATTTCGGCATCGAGCGCATCAGAATAGTTCCTGATCTTCGCGACCGTAGCATAGTATTTCGTCTGGTAGTGGAGCATCTTCGCGATCGAGTTTTTGTAGCTGTCGTAGGTCGACCAGAAGGCGTCGAAAACCTTCTGCCTGATCCCGCGGTCATCGCTTTGGCGATATTTTGCATAGGTCTGGATGTTCGCCTCCATCTTTTCGCCGTCGATCTCGATCTCGGGGAACTTCATATCGGTCGAAGAGAAGGTCGAGTAGGTTTCGTACTCCCCGAGGCTGATCCCGCCGAAGTGAGCCATGATCTTCTCCTCGTTCGGCGAAAGCGTGTGGGGCTTGTTCAGCAGGATCGCGTCGAAGTAGCGTGAAAAATCGCTGAAATCGGGGTCGTTCCTGAACTGAAGCAGCAGTTTTTCGTCGTAGGAGAGAAGCTCCGGCTCCATGAACGATCCTGCCGCCGCCATCTTGGTCTGTGCAGCCGTTACGACTCCGCAGAGCTCGTGCCACTTGCCGACGCTCATGTCGACGTCGCGGTTCCTGTCGGCGTAGCACTGAAGCTTCATCAGTCTGCGCATCGCGTCGCTTGAAAGCCTGAGCGCCTTCAGAAGCTCGGATTTTTCGTTGAGTCTGCCCGCAAACTTCGCTATTTCGGCAGTCGCCTTTTCAACAAGCGAAAAGTCGTTCGCGATCTCTTCGTCGTTTTTGTAAAGGTGTTCCGTCTGCCAGAAATTCCTGCTGTCGATCTCTTCTCTTTTCTTCATTCCAATCTCCCAAAAATTAACGTTACTTATTGATCACAATGATGATGTCGTCACGCCCTCCTCTTGCGACGCGGAACATAAGATTCTCGCTGGAAGCGATGATCCTCTTGACGTCCTTCAGTGATTTGATGCGCTTACGGTTAACATCAAGGATCACGTCGCCCTTTCTGAAGCCTGCCATCTGAGCCTGCGAACCCGGTTCGACACTCTCGACAACGACCTTGCCGCCGTTTTCGGAGAGGATGAAGCCAAGGTTGTCAGCCGAGCCGCCCTGCCCTTTCGCGCCGCCGTCGTTTTTTAGCAGAAAATCTTTCGTAAGTACAACAGAAACGTTGATTTTTTTGCCGTCACGGATCAATTCGACCGGAAGTTTTTTGTTGTACGGGCTGAAACCGACCGTAGTCCTGAGCTGAGAGCTGTTCTCCGTCGGCTTGCCGTTGAACGAGGTGATGACGTCGTAACGCTGGATCCCCGCCTTGTCCGCAGGGCTTCCGGGCTCGACTCCGGCAATGAAGACACCCTGGACATCATCCGCCAGATCGAGATTTTTGCGCAGTTCGTCTCGCAGATCCATGATGACGACGCCCATCATCGCACGCTGGATCCCGTTGCCGCTCTTGAGCTGGGAGACGATCTCCTTCGCCATATTCGACGGGACCGCGAGACCGATCCCCATGTAGCCGCCTGAACGCGAAAGGATCGCCGTGTTGACGCCGATGACATCACCGTCGATGTTGAGCAGAGGTCCGCCCGAGTTGCCCGGGTTGATCGCCGCGTCGGTCTGGATGAAGTCCTCGTAATCAGAGACCTGCATACCGGAACGCCCCGTCGCGGAGACGATACCGAGCGTAACGCTGTGCGACAGCCCGAAGGGGTTGCCGATCGCGATGGCGAAGCTGCCGACCTTGATCTTATCGGAATCGGCGAGCTTCAGCGCCTTGATGTCGCCGCTTGCAAAACCCTCGATCCTGATGAGTCCGATGTCGGTCTGCGGGTCGGTGCCGACCAGTTTTGCCTTGAACTTTTTGCCGTCGATCGTCACCTCGATGGAGTCCGCCTTTTCGATGACGTGGTTGTTCGTGATGAGGTAGCCTTCACGCTCGTCGATGACGAAGCCGCTGCCGAGCGCCTCGCTCTTCTGTGGCTGTCTGCCCCCGAAATTTCTGAAAAACATATCAAAAAACGGGTCCCCGCTGCCGACAGTTTCGGTGCGCTGGGTCTTGATGAGGGCAACGCTTTTCTTGGCCTTCTCCGAAATTTTTATCAGCTCCTCCTCGAAGCCGTGCATGTCAGCCGCACTGACCGCCAGAAACGAAAACAGCAGTGCAAAAACAACAAAAACTTTTGAAAATCTTCTCATGGTATCCTCCTTAAAAATTACGGAAAAATAACAAAGCAGACGGGAATTTTATTTCAGAAAATCCGGATTTCAGGAATTTTTCAGGCTCTCGGTGTACTCTTTTCCGCGGATCGCGTGGCGCAGTGCCGCCGAAAGCACCGACTTGCGGAGCCTGAGGGATGTCGGCGTGACCTCGACAAGCTCGTCTTCGTTGATGAAGTGGATAGCGCGTTCGAGCGTCATCGGCTTGACGGGTGTCAGCGTTACGGCGTCATCCTTGCCGGCAGCACGCATGTTGGTGAGCTTCTTCGCCTTGCAGGGGTTGACGTCGATATCGAGATCCTTCGAGTGCTCGCCGATGATCATCCCCTCGTAGACAGGCATACCCGGAACGATGAAGAGCTCGCCGCGCGGCTCGAGGTTGAAAAGCGCATAGGCAATCGCCTCGCCCTGTCTGTCGGCAACGATCGAACCGGTGAAGCGTACCGGG
>JAGAAT010000169.1 GCA_017615095.1 bacterium | reverse complement strand
GGCGGCAATAGATATTTTTGCGCCGCTTTTCGGGTTTCTGCCTTCACGGGCTTCACGGGATTTGACGTTGAAGCTTCCGAAGCCTCTGATCTCTACCTTTTCGCCGTTTTGAAGGGCTTTTACGATGGTTTCGGTCATGATGTCGACCAGAGAAAGCGAGTCTTTGATCGTCATTCCGGTTTCTTGAGCGATTTTTTGTGATAATTCTGCACGATTCATGGTCTTCTCCTAAAATGAGCCTGTTTTGTTTACTGTGTAGCCTTGATCTTCGTTCCAAGCCTTGATCTTTTTGAGTTCCTTGAGCGCCTGGCTTTTTGCATCCTCAACGGATTTCGAGCTGAAGCCGAATGCGTAGCTGCTTTTGAGGACGCCGTTTACCCAGTACGCGGCATAGAGAACTGCGAAATGACCCTGGTTGAGTGTCGTAGATGCGGCCGCCTTTGCGTTTATGTGACCCTGTTCTTTAAGCTGTTTTATTGCGTTTGCCTTTGCCTTTGCGACATTTTTGCCGTCTTCAAAGGCGAAGGTCCATGTTACTGCATTGCCGTCCTTGTCGAGTGCCTGAGCGAACGCAGCCGCCGCGAAAAGCGGACTCGAAAGGAGCAGGAGAGCGATTAGCGTGATGATGGATTTTTTCATTTCAGCCTCGATTAAAGTGATTCAAGAAGCTTTTTTGCCTTGTCGTAGTGCTTGCTGCCGGGCTCGGTGCCGTCAATGACCTCCTGAAGAAGTTTCTTTGCTTTTTCGGGGTCGTCGTCCTTGACACTTCTTGCTTCCATATATTTCTGTTTTGCAACATCGTCGGACATGGTTGCCTTTTTCTTTGGTTTAGGCTCGGCTTTCTTTGGTTCAGCTTTGGGCTCAGCCTTTTTGGGCTCCTCTTTCTTTGGTTCAGCCTTGGGCTCAGCCTTTTTGGGTTCCTCTTTCTTTGGCTCAGCCTTGGGTTCAGCCTTTTTGGGCTCAGCTTTCTTCGGTTCAGCCTTGGGCTCAGCCTTTTTGGGTTCCTCTTTCTTTGGTTCAGCCTTGGGCTCAGCCTTTTTTGGTTCCTCTTTCTTTGGTTCAGCCTTGGGCTCAGCCTTTTTTGGTTCCTCTTTCTTGGGCTCAGCCTTTTTCTCGTTAAGCGCCTTTTGAGCTTCGGCGATCATAGCCTGTGCATCCTGGTAGAATACGGAGTTCTTATCGATTTTTTTGAGCGCGTCGATCGCACCTGCCTGATTATTTCCAGCCATTTCCTTGGCAGCCTTGAATCTCGATTCGTTGCTCTTTTCGTTGGCGATGACACGGACCTGCTCCTGTATCCAGGGTTTGAGCGGGTTGTCGCCTTTTATTTCGTTGTTTCTTTTTTCGATCAGCTTGTCGGCTTTGTCGAGTTCTTTTGCCTTGATAAGACCGGTGATCTCTGATTTGATCTGATCTTCAGTCATCTCACTCGGCTGAGCTTTTGCCGGTTCGGAGCTCTGCTTCTCAGGATTCAAAAGGAAGAAGTATGTACAAGCCGCAGCGATTGCCAGAATGATGATGATAATGACGATCTTTTTCGAGGAGCCGCCCTTCGGCTCTTCCGGCTCGTCGGTATCGTCTGGTTCGTAAGCGGCAGGAGCCGGCTTGGGTTCAGCCTTCTTCGGTTCCGGTTTAGGTTCAGGTTTCGGCTCAGCCTTGGGTTCAGCCTTTTTGGGTTCCGGTTTCGGCTCGGCTTTTCTGGGCTCAGCCTTGGGCTCCGTCTTGACCTCTTTTGTCGTGCGGTTGGAGGCGTTGCGTGCGGAGAATTTTTCCTTCATCTCCGGGTTTATGATGTCGAAACGAAGCTGACGGGCGCCGGCGTAGATTATATCTCCGTCGTAAAGCGTCGCCGAGGTGATCTTTTCGCCGTTCAGCTTTATGCCGTTGCCGCTCCCGAGATCTTCAAGAACGTAGTGGTCATCCTCTCTCGTGACCTTGAAATGTTTTCTCGAAACCGAGAGGTCGCTGATGATGAGATCGTTGTCAAGTCCTCTGCCGGCGTGGATCTCTTTGTTGGAAAGCTCGATGTTTTTGCCGAATTCCTTCCCGTCGATGATGGTGATCTTTGCGTCACAGGCAGCTCCTGAGAGCAGCGAAAGATCGATGATCGCAGTCTTTTCAGATGCCATCTCCTCTTCATCGTTGTTGAGAAGGGTGGGGTGGACGGAGGTTATCGGCTGCGGCGTGACAGGTTTCTGCTGTTTCTGCTGCATCGCCTCTTTGCGAGCCTTCTCAGCCTTGATTTTTTCGGCTAATTTTCTGAGGTACTCCTTGTTGACGTTTTGTTGTTGATTGTTGTCACTCATCTTAAAAGCTCCAATGACCAAAGTTGTTCAAAATGACGTTAATTTCTATTGTAAAAAGGAAAAATGTCAAAATAAAGATGTCTTCAAATGCCAAAAAGATGTATTTTTACTGCATATTTGGAAGTTGAGGGGATAAAAAGTGAAAAATTCGGATGGAAAATGCGTTTTTTGAGTCCTATTTCAGCATCTCGTCGCCGCTGAAATCGCGGTAAAGCGTCAGCTGTTCAAGGATGAAATCGTAGTCGTGAGAGTCGTTTACGATGATTTCGGAGAGGATCTTGCCGAGTCCGCTGCCGATCATGTAGCCCTGACCGCACATTCCGGTCGCGAGGAAGAGGTTCGATATCTCTTTTGTCCTGCCGACTATCGGGAAACCGTCCGGAGTCATCGGGTAGAGTCCGCGCCATGTCCTTCTGATGCGGAGGTTGCGGAGTCTCGGATAGAGCGCGAGCATCCTTTCGACCATCTGCGGCATGAAGCTGCTGGTGTTGTCGATGTCTGTTCCTGATATAGGCGGCTTCGGTGTGATGCAGAAGACGAACTGACCCTCGTAATTCTGGTAGAAGTAGTAGTTGAGCGATATATCGTCAGGACGGATGTCGACAACCATCGGGCGGAGGAAGTATTCGACCGGCTCGGTGATCCCGGCTTCATGACACTCGGGTGAAACCGGTATCTTGACGCCGCACATATCGCCGATCTCACGGCTGAACGGACCTGCTGCGTTTATGATCAGGTCTGCGGAATATGAGTCTCTGTCGGTCTTGACGGAGTTGATCTTTCCTCCGGAGACCTCCATCGAGAGGACCTTTTCGTTGAAGTGGAATTCAACGTTTTTGCCGCGTGCCAGACGGTAGAATGCACCGGTCGTTTTGATCGGCGAAGCGCTTCCGTCATGCGGAGAGAAGGTTCCTCCGCGGAGCCCTTCCGACTGGATACCGGGAACTCTCTCCTTGACCTCTTCCGCCGAAACCCAGTCGATATCGAGCCCGAAACTCTTCTGAAGAGTAAGGAGATTTTTGAGGCTCTTTTCCTGCGCCTCGTTGAAAATCGGGTAGATGTAACCGCCTTCGACCCAGTCGACATCGATCCCGTGATTCTCTTTCATGTGGCTGATCTCATTGATCGAAACTGCGCAAATCTTGATTTTGGCAGGATCACTGAATGTCGCGCGGAGACCGCCGATAGCAGCCCTGTTCTGACCGCGGCCGGTCGAGGCGTTCTGCTCGATAACGCCGACTTTCATCCCTTTTTCGGCAAGATAGTAGGAGAGAGGAGTGCCGACGCTTCCTGCACCGATTATCAAAATATCATAGCTTTTCATTACTTTTCCTCCTCGTTGATGATTGCAAACATCGGCGTTTCAACTGTCAGCGGACGCTTTCTGCCCGGCGTGACCTCAGACCAGTCGACTCCAGCCATTTTGAATATCCTCGGCATGAGGACACTGCAGGTTTTGCTGCCGCAGGCACCCATCCCGACGCGGATCTGTTTGAGCTGGTTGACGTCGCGGACTTCATTTTCCCTGATGAAATCGACGATCTCTTTGACCGTGACGTGCTCGCAGCGGCAGACGACCCCGTTCTCCGGAATTGCGATGAAATCAGCCTTGTCACGCGGTTTCGTGACCGATTCGTCCTGAACCCTGATCCCTGCGATGAGGGGTGCGTTCTCTGCGGAGACCTCGAATGTGATGAGGTAGGTCTTATATTTTTTGTTGTATGCGATCTTGGTGATCCTGCCGGATTCCAAAACTTTGCCGTCGATATCTGTGAGCGGCATCGTGTCGCCCTCTTTGGCTGTGCAGTTGAACTCGTACGGAAGGACGATCTCTGCCTTGGTGTCAGAGCATTTCCTGACGAGCGAAACTGCAAGTCCCGGACAGGCTGCGACGCACATCCCGCAGGCGAGGCATTCGCCGTCGAAGTAGGGTGTATCCATGATCGTGCCGAGCCTGTTTTTGAGCCTGATCGCCTTTTTTGCACAGACTGTGGTGCACGGATTGCACGGGATCTCCTGGAGACAGGTAAATTTCGGTCTGAACTGAGCTGTAAGTTCAGGGATCTCCAGTTCGTGGGTCTTGCCAGGGCGTGATTTGAGGATCTCAGCTTTTTTGTAGAGCGATTCATCTATGACGATGTCGTTCCTTCCAAGCGATTTTGCCATGTTGAGACCGGCGATCCTTCCGCCGATCATCGCCGATGACGCCTCTGCGATCTCTCCGCAGTCACCGGTTTTGATGACGTTGAAGCCGTACTGTTCAGCGAGGGTGTAAAGCTCGTCTGCCGAGCTGAGACCGACTGCGACAAGGAGGGTATCGACATCGTATGTCCTTGCTGTTTCGAGGATCGGATTCCAGCAGTTGTCGACCTCTGCGACTGTGACTTTTTCGAGTCTGCCGTTGCCCTCGGCCGCGATGACTGTCGTGCCGAGATAGATAGGAACGCCCATCCTCTTTATCTTGTCAGCGTGAACTTTGTAGCCGGTGATGTTCGGCGCGATCTCAACGATAGCTGCGACCTGGATGCCAGCCTGGAGCGCATGGTACGCTCCGATCAGACCGACGTTGCCGCTACCGATGATGAGGATCTTCGATGCCGCCTTGACCAGATCACGGTTGACGAGGGTCTGGAAAGCGCCGGCTCCGTAGACGCCCGGAAGGTCGTTGCCGGGGAAGACGACTGACTTCTCCCTTGCACCGCTAGAGAGGATGAGACCCGAAAAATCGACTGTTACATAGTTGCGGTTTTTGACGAAGAGACCCGCTTTTTTATCCTTGAAGACACCGATGACGCTTGTTTCGGTGAATATCTTTACGTTCGGGTAGCTCCGGACTTCCTCTTCGAGTTTGTGCGCGATGTCGATGCCGCGCGTTCCTGCAAAGCAGTCCTGCTCGCTGCCGAAGAATTTGTGCGTCTGGAGCAGAAGTTTGCCGCCGAGCTTTGCCTTGTCGTCCACCAGGATGACTTTGAAACCAAGCTTCGCGAGCTCTATTGTAGAGGTCAGTCCGCTCGGACCGCCGCCGATCACGAGAACATCACAGACTTCGTTTCTGCGCTCGTATTTTCCGAGAGGTCTGTCATCCTCAACGATTTTCGGAACACCGATCATCGTCTCGATCTTCATTCCCGCCCTGAGCGGCGTTATGCAGGATTTTTGCGGAAAACCGTCAATTATTACAGTACATTGGCTGCACTGACCGTTTGCGCAGAAGATCCCCTGCGGTGTGTTGCCGCGTTTGTGGACGGAAAAGCGTCTGATGCCGTTGGCGAAGAGTGCCGAGCTGACGGCTTCTCCTTCGTAGCCGACCATCTTTTGTCCGTCAAAATAAAATTCAACCTCTTTCCTGTCTTGCGGAACGTCAAGCACAGGATGTTTGCCGATTCTCGTCATAATTCCACCATATCAAGTTGTTAAAGAGACTTTTCGCGTGAAAGATATGCCTGTAGATTTTGTTGTCAAATGAAAGATGTCAGTCTGCTGATCTTATGCAGATTGCCGGGAATCCGCCGGCTGTCTGGACCTTTTTTCTCGTGTCTGTGCCGAGCTTGAAATCGACGAGCCAAGCCTTGTCAACAGAACCGACATAAGTGGTCGAACTCCAGAATATGTTGCTGCTGGTGTTCTCCGGCAGACCCAGATATGAGCTCGGGTTTTCAAAATCCGATGAAAAGAGTGTCTTCAGCTCGTTGACGTTAGGCAGACGCCAGTCGGAGTGACCTGCAAAAACAAGGGTGTTGCAGTAGTCGAGTGCGTTGCGCCAGATCACGTTTTCTGATGCAGTTTTTGCCCATACGAGGTTGGTGTTCAGGTCGATTACTACCTCTGAAGTCTCCGAAACAAGTTCGAGATTTGGTCTGTACGGTTCGCCGCTGACGCATCTGACAAGCCCGGAATTGAGTGATCCCGAAGGATTCATCGTCGATACGGAGCCTGAACGGAAATCGACAGCCAGTCTCAGTGACGGGTCGGTCGAGTGCGTGCTGCTTGTCCAGTAGTTGAAGTTTATGTCGACTTCGGTGTTCGGGAAGAAATTGCTGTCAAGTGCCGGAGCGACCTTGCCGAAATCTACGATAGTCAGAAGCTCTTCGACCGAGGGGAGACGCCAATCTTCGTTGTCCTCTACGACCAGGTTTTCGCAGTATGCGACAGCCTCTTCGTATGTGCAGTCACGTCCTTCGCTCTTAGTGCAGCCTTCGTATACTGCCGGCAGATCCTTCTGCCAGAAGAGTCCGGTCAGGTTGTCTTTCGTTGTGCTCTTGACGAACTCGAAATCCCTCGGCTTGCACATCCCGACGGAGTGATAGAAATAATCCTGTCCGAAGAAGAGTTCGTTTTCGTCTGCAGGACAGGAGTTCAGGACTGTTTCGTCCTCGTAGCAGCGGGTCAGACCGGAACAGGGGACAAGGGATGAGTCGTTGTAAACGATCTCTTCATCAGGATTTGCTGGAGTTTCATCCGGTGCGGAATCACCGGTATCGCCGTCAGGTTCAGGTTCTCCGGTATCACCGTCGGGCTCTGGTTCGCCGGTATCGCCGTCAGGTTCAGGTTCGCCGGTATCGCCGTCAGGTTCTTCGCCCGTGTCGCCATCCGGCTGAATGTCGCCTGTATCTCCATCTTGCTGGGGCTCTTCATCCTCAACAGGTGTCGGATCGGCGTCGCTGACAGTGTCAGGATCGGGTTTCGGCTCGTCATCAATGTCGTACGGGTTGCTTTTTTTAGAGCAGCCGACGCAGAGAGCGACGGAAACAGCCGCGATAATGAGAGAGTAGATAAGCTTTTTTGTCATTTTATCCTCCTATTCTACACAAATTACATAAGCGGATGAGCTCTTGTCAAGTGTCGAGATAGTGCCGTCAGCAGCGTTCAAAACGTAAGCTTTTGACGGTGTGTCGGTTCTCGTGCTGACGCTCCAGAAGGTCCTGTTGCCGAGGTAAATGTCAGCGATCGTTCTGCCGTCAGGTGAGCTGAGATCAAGAAGGAGCGCAAGCTCGTTGACGGTAGGCATCCTCATATTGCTCAGACCTGCATCGCTGCCGATCGTTTTGCAGACAGCGAATGCCTCTTCCCATGTCTTTGTTTCGTTGTTTGTTCGGAAAATGAGCGCGTTGAACAATGTTCCTCCATTTGTTCCTGAATGCAGCATTGCGTAGATGTAGCTGCTGATCGGGGTGTCCGTAATTCCGCAGGAGGAACAGGAACAGGTCGAGAACATCACTGATGGTGTCTCACAGGATGCACAGAATGTTCTGGGTGTATTGCCGCTTGAATCGGTTACGTCGCTTACGCAGCGTACCTGATATTCATCGCTTGCGTCTGCGTTTCTTGTGATGATCGGATCAGAAACAAGGAGCGTCGGACCGACAACGATCCCCTCTGATGTCCAGAAGAGATCCGGTTCTGCCGTATCGAATGCCGAACTGCCGAAGTATACACCGTTCGGGATACTCATTATCGAAATAAGTTCTCTTGCGGTCGGCAGTCGCCAGTTTGTCCTGCCTTCATATGCTGAGCTGTTCAGTGTCTCTTCACAGTGCGCTTTTGCAGCTGCAAAATCCATAACGCTGCCACCGGCATTGCGGATCCAGAACCAGCCTGTATCGGGAAGGACTGATTCGACAAGGACTGTATTTGTCAGCGGCTCCTGAATTCCTAAACTTGTAAAGCTGAAGTTCGGTTCCTGTCCGTAGAACGGTGAAGCCATGTCAGAACAGCTGATTTCAGATGAGTTGTCGTAGCACTTTGTTGTGCCTGTCGTGAAGATCGGGCTGACGTAAGAGTCATCGTAAACACACTGCGAGAAATCGAAATCTTTACAGTTGCTCTTACAGGTTGCATTGTGTACTGAGTCTGAGGCAAACTGTGCTATGGAACTGCACGGGATAATATCTCCGTCGCAGAATTCTTCCTTGTTTACATCCTCGTCACCGCATTTTGCAACAGCTCCACAGCGTCTGTTGCAGTGACCTGAAAGATCGTTGTTTGTTCCCTCATCACAGAGTTCGTTTGCATTTTCAACTTCAACGCAGTTTGCGACTATCTCTCCGAGAGTTGTGCAAGATCCCGCATCGATCATTGCCTGAGAGCAGGTGCAGCTTGCATTCTGGATGATCCCGTCACCGCAGATTCCTGTACAATCGCTTCGGCAGTGACCATCGGTTCCATTGAGAGAGCCTTCATCGCATCCTTCAGGTCCGTTCACGATCCCGTCACCACAGCGCAAAACGGCGGTACAGTCGGAGTTGCAGTGACCATAAGTACCGTTGAGTTTGAAGCCTTCGTCGCAGATTTCGTGAGCTCCCTCTTTTACCTCGCAGTCTGCTACTTCGGCATTCAGCTCGCTGCATGAACCAGCGTCGATCATCTCCTGAGTGCAGATGCAGGACTCGTTGTCAAGATGTCCGTTGCCGCATTGCGGTATCGGGACTGTATCGCTGCATCCAGCATTGCAGTGACCGGGTGTCCCGTTGTCTGTACCGTCGTCGCAGGTTTCACCGAGTTCGATTTTTCCGTTGCCGCAGACTGCTGTATTGTCGTTGCATGTCGAGTTGCAGAATCCGGCTGAACCGTTGTCTGCTCCGTCATCGCAAAGCTCTCTGGCGAACCTTGTTTCTGTACAGTTTGCAATATTATGACCCAAACTTTCGTATTCACACAAACCTATATTTATTCTTTCGATAGTGCATGTGCAGTTTTCGCTTTGGATCATTCCATCACCGCAGGAGCCTGAGCAGTCGCCGTAGCAGTAGCCGTCTGCGCCGTTGTTTGCGCCGTCATCGCAGATTTCGTTGTTGTCCGGATCGATGATTCCGTCACCGCATCCGATCCTGGCTGAACATGTGCTGTTGCAGTGGTTGTAGTTCCCGTTTTCTGCGCCATCGTCGCAGGTCTCTTCCGGCTGAACGATCCCGTCTCCGCAGCGGAGGACTGCCGTACACTTGCTGTTGCAGTGGTTGTAGTTCCCGTTTTCTGCACCTTCATCGCAGGTCTCGTTAGGTTGAACAATACTGTCGCCGCAGATAGAACGGCATCCTGCGTCGCAGTGACCATCCAGACCGTTGAGGAAATCTCCTTCGTCGCAGACTTCGCCGGCAGCCGCATCGACAATACCGTCGCCGCAGTGTGAGCCCAAGCCTGAGCAGTCTGACTTGCAGTGTTCGTATGTCCCGTTGAGATCTGTACCGTCATCGCATCTTTCATCTGCACCTGCGAGCGTCGTGCATGGAGTGATGCCGGCACAGTTGCGGTTTTGGACTATTCCGTCGCCGCAGGTCCCTGTTATTCCCAGACAGTTGGATGCGCAGTTGTTGTATGTTCCGTTGTTGATGCCGTTATCACACTGTTCGTAATCTTCGTCGACCGTTCCGTCGCCGCAGTAGCGCGGTGCACCGCTTGTTATCCTGCACAAGGTGTCGCAAAGCTGGCAGGCGTGTTCAGACGGGTATGCGCAGATCGTTTCGTTTGTGTTCGCATCTCCGTTGTCGCACTCCTCGCTGTTCGTTCTGCTTCCGTCACCGCAGTAGCCGGCAGCACCTCTGCCTTTGCAGTCGGCATTGCAGGTCCCTGTAAGCGAGTATGTTCCGTTGAGGGTTCCGTCGTCGCAGGTCTCTCCGTGTTCGGAATCTGTATTGCCGTCGCCGCAGTAAGGTGCCTTTCCTGTGCAGCTGCTGTTGCAGTGTCCGTATGTTCCGTTGAGTGCTGTTCCCTCGTCGCAAGCTTCGTTGCCGTTTTTGATGCCGTCGCCGCAGAAGGCGCCTGTTCCGCTGCATGTCGAGTTGCAGTGTTCGTATGTCCCGTTGAGAGAGCCTTCATCACAGGTCTCTTCGTGTTCGGAATCGATTCTTCCGTCGCCGCAGTAGCCGGCAGCACCTCTGCCTTTGCAGTCGGCGTTGCATGTTCCTGAGAGAGAGTATGTTCCGTTGAGAGCGCCTTCATCACAGGTCTCGCCGTGTTCGGAATCGGTTCTGCCGTCGCCGCAGTAGCTCGTTGCGCCGCTGATATTTTTGCATGTTGCCGAGCAGAGCGTGCATTCGCGCTCTTCGTACTGGCAGTCGGTCTGCCCGTTCAGCGAACCCCAGTCGCACTCTTCGTTCGGTTCGTTGAGAGTTCCGTCTCCGCAGACGTGGGGTGCTCCGTCGAATTCGACGCAGTTTGTCGAGCAGAGTTTACATTGGCTCAAGCCGTATGTGCAGTCGGTAGAATCGGTATTGGCACTGCCCTGGTCGCAGGTTTCGCCGTTAAGTTCGTCCTTTCTGCCGTCGCCGCAGTATGATGTTTCGCCGGATATCGATACACAGTAAATGTTGCAGACCGTGCATTCGCGTTCTCCGTATCGGCAGGAGGTCGTCGGACTTCCGTTGTGGTCGCACTGCTCTTCAGTTTGGACGCTTCCGTCGCCGCAGTATCCGTATATCGCGGTGCAGTTTTCGTTGCAGTAGCCGGGGCTCAGGATCGAATATGAGCCGTTCCTGACGCCGTCGTCGCAGAATTCCGGTCCGTTTTTGATGTCGTCGCCGCAGTAAGCCGTTTCTCCATCTTGCTCAGTGCACTCGTTCGTGCAGACCTTGCAGGAGTGCAGACCGTATTCACACTTCAGGTTTCCGTTGTTTTCGCCGTAGTCGCACTCTTCGTGAGCATTGTTGACACTTCCGTCGCCGCAGTGTTCTCCGAGTCCTGTACATGCGCTGTTGCAGTGGTTGTACGTTCCGTTTTGTGCGCCGTCATCGCAGGCTTCGTCTCCGTTTTTGATACCGTCGCCGCATCCGACCGTGCCGTCACAGGTCAGGTTGCAGTGGCCGTACTGCCCGTTTGTAGCGCCCTCGTCACAAGTCTCGCCGTGTTCCGTATCAATGACTCCGTCGCCGCATCCGATCCTTGCGGAGCAGGTTTCGTTGCAGTAACCGTATCTTCCGTTGTTACTGCCGTTATCGCAGATCTCATCTCCGTTTTTGATGCCGTCGCCACAGTACGATATATGACCGGACATAGTCTGCGAGCAGTTGTTTATGCAGACCGTGCACGGAGTCGGCGTCGGATGGTACGGGCAGTTGTAGTTATCGTTTTCTGTACCGTTATCACAAGCTTCGTTTACCTGT
>JAGAAT010000168.1 GCA_017615095.1 bacterium | reverse complement strand
GTTCTGAACGGTACCAGCAAAACAAGCTTGTTCCCGGTTCTGGCTATCCGGACTTTGTAGCCTGACTGAGCCAGAACATACATTTGCAGTAGAACAGCCTCGTTGCTCCCGACACCGAGGAAGTGTTCGCTCATAGTGCGCAGAATATCGATGTAACCCCAGTCTCCGAGACGCAGATCCTCTTTCAGATCCAAGCAGTCTGCAAGCAGAACATCAAAATCTTCAGACGAGAGTTTTTTCCACACCTCAGAAACTGAAACTTCTGAAACGTTCGGCAGCGAAAAACGCATCGAATCAGAAAAACGGGCTCGGCAGACTGTTCCGTGATAGACAAAACTGTACGGCTGTTCATACTCTTCTGCGGTCGCAGAAGCCATGATTCGGTTATCGGCAGTGTTATTTGTCGTACCAGGGGCATCTTGGGTATTGCCTTTTGCCATGATCGGATCTCCCAAAGCGTTCCTCTTCATGATCGGGTCACCTAAAGAATCCTTCGCCATGATCGGGTCTCCCAAAGCGTTCTTCTTCATGATCGGGTCACCCAAGGCATTCTTTTTCATGATCGGGTCACCTAAAGCGATGGGTGCAATCGGTTTTGGGACGTCAAAGCTTTCGACATTTATAATTTTTGTGTAGTTTAACTTGACGGCCGGAGTCCGTTTGTCGTCTTTTTTTATGGTTGGCTTGGGCGGTTCTTTGCTCTTCGGAAGCGGAACTGCTGCGTTTTTTGTACGCTTTGTCCACGGTTGTTTTTTCATCATTTCGGCGAACTTCTCATTCATGGAGCGTCTGTAAGCATCATAATCCTGCTGCATTTTCGTTTTGTATTTTTTGTGCTTTTGCTCCTGCTCTTTTCTTAATTCTTCCAATTGTTTTGCCTGCTGAGCCTGATATTCCTGAAAAGTTTCAGAATAGAGAGGACAAATCAGGAAACAGGCGCAAACTGCGAACAAAAAAAACCTTTTCATTGGATACTCCTGAATAGAAATATTGCGGGGATCTCCATTTTTTAATTCGGAGAGGGGTGTCTGGATTTACTGTTTCTGAGCGTTGATTTCCTGTGAAAGTTCGTCGAAAGCCTTTTCAGCTCTTTCAACAACAGCTTTTCTGACGTTTTCGCTTAACTGACTCATTCCGCCGACGGCATTGGTGAATTTTTCTACATCAAGGCACATAAGGACATAGAGTGTTCCTGGATCGGAGATCCATGTCTCTTTCTGTTCTGTGCCGGAAAGAGTCATGTCTGTGATCTGTTTTGCAACGTCTTCGATGTGCTGTTCGTCGTTCGCAGCGTTACCGAATTCCTCGCCGCCGGTCGTTGTTGACTGATAGTCTTTGAGCATAGACTGAACTTTTACTCCAAGCATTCTTGCGATCTCGGTTCTTCCTCTGCCCATTGCCGCAGTGCGCATCATTGAAGCGTTTCTTGATCCAGCAGCAGAGCCGACACCGCAGATCTGAGTGGATGTGCTTGCTCCGCCGAGGACCCATTTCGGAGCATTGTGGAGCTCGTTCTGCATAACTTTGCCGGTCTGCGATTGTGAGCTTCCGCACGCTGACATAACCAAAATTACTGCAAAAGCCAAAATTGTCGAAATAAGCGATCTTTTCATTTCTACCTCCAAATGAAAAAAAACAATAAAAACAAAGAGACGTTTACAAATATTTTGCTGAACGTCTCTGAGGATCATAGGATATTATTATTAAATTCCTTGTCCAGTCCATCAAACAGGTTCTCCTGAAATCTTTTAGAAACTGAATCCTACGGAAGCATATGCTCCGCCTTTTGTCGGTACTACGGAAAGGCTGTTGAGATAGACTTTTGCCCTCTTTTCTCTAACCGCTCCGATCGGTGCCATTATAACTCCGGTCGTAAAAACGACAGGACCTATGCTTAACATTGTAATTCCACTTGCGATCAGTGCATCTTCGTCATCATCGCCGCTCATGGTTGCTGATACCATAAGGATTATACCGAGAGTAGTTAGACCGGTACCGATCCCGAGCATGGCAAGACCGGCTTTTTTTAACCTTCTTCCTGACTCAAGGTTTTCCTGAGCTTCTGCAACACTCATTTTGTTATTTTGAACCGGAGTCTGGTAATTATTCTGGTCGCTGCTGCCTTTTGAATATCCGTTTTCTTTGTTGGAAGTCTCTTCACTTTTAGATTTTCCTTCATTCTGGATCGATTCGTAGGCGGTGATAACTTTTTCCGCTATGTTGTCTAAAGCAATGCTGAGAGACTCTTCAGTTCCGTCGTATTTTTCACGCGCTCCGACGACTGTCGCCTCTTTTTCAAGGTCGATAAGCTCAGATGCGATAACGAAAGTCTGTCCGAGACGTGTGATTGTCGTTCTCAGGATCGTGTCGGCGGAGAGTGCCTGCCCGAGCCGGATCTGGCAGTTTTTGTCGTTGCACTCTTTATAGGATTCCTTTTTCATCTCCTTTATCATTGTCTGATTCTGGCGTTCTGTGGCTATGACCGTGTATTTGTTAGCGCTTATCAGTGCTCCGCGGAGATATTCTGTTGCATCTTCAAGTACCTGCTTTGACAAAGTTCCGCTCCGGTCTTCAAACTCCATGACTGCTAGCCTGAGTTTATCGCCGTCATCGGCAAACATTTTAAAAAAAGCGCAGATAAGAGCCAAGGCAAAACAGATTTTCTTCATTTGACCCCCAGATTATTTTTCGTCTCTGATGCAGCGGACTGAAAGAGGTGTTAATCCTCCATGCTCTTCAAGTATTCCTGCCGACGATGAGAAGACGAATCTGCCGACATAGGGAACGAACGCGATCCTGGTGGAGGACCAAAGTACATCGGAATCACCGAGTTTGCTGTGGGCGCCGGCATTGCATGTACATTTAGTGATAGACCACGAAAATTTGGAGCGCCAGCTTTTTTTGATGGGACATTCTCCTTTAGGTTCAAGTTTCGGGCAGTTTAACGCGATTTCGCGGAATTCGCTTATATTCGGAAGTCTCCAGTCGTCGTGACCGTCTTCGACCAAGTCTTTGCAGTAGCGCTCAGCTTCCTTCAGATCCATTTTTTTAGGCGCTTTGTTTGACCAGTTACCAGGCTTGTTTTTCAGATTGGCAATGTTTGTTTTTGCCTCTTCGGCGCAGACGCCTTTTGCTGTAAAAGTGTTGAGATACTCTTCCCATGATCCAACTGTGGATTCTGCACGCGACTGGAGACAAGCCTGATTGTCCTGAAATTTTTCGCCGGATTTTTGAGTTCCAGCTGCACTGGCTTTGAAATCGGGAGTGGTGATCTCTCCGAACATTTGTGAAAGCAGATCGTAAACTGCTCCTGCAATTTCTGTTTTCAGTTTGTCGCTTTTGCCGCTCAAAACTTTTGTCGCGGAAGCCATGGTGCAGCTTTTTTCGGCAGATGAAAGCTTGAGACTCAGAGAAGTTTTCTGCTTCGTGATTTTCAAAATGGAGTTTGCACTGATCTCTTTTCCGAGTTCGCATCTGGAATCTTCATCGTAGTTGAGTTTGTGGCTCTCTTTTCTCAACCCCATCAGTTTGCGGTGTTCCGACTCGTTAGCAACGACTTCTATTTTCGAGTTCGTGATCAATGCCTCTTCGACCATCGGAAGCAGGTCTTTGCAGTTGTCATCGGCATCGAGAGCAACTCTCGGGATTGTTTTGAAGTATTTTTTGATTGCCTTCTCAACATCTTTAACGTGACCGAGTTTTACAAGCGGATCGTTGTTGTGCCAGCTGTAGAGGAATGCCTGGGGAAAATCCTTAACGCCCCAGGCTTCTGCAATTTCGGTATCCTCATCACAGATCATTTTATCCGGATGCCAGTCTTTGACGCTGCAGCTGCCGTCATCGCGTTGCGGAGCGACAACGATAAGCTTGAGTGCGTCGCCGTATTCTTCTTTCAGTTTCTTCCAAACCGGAATCGCCGCGTCGCACGGTTTGCATCCGGTCATGTAAAAGTCGATCGCAACAAGTTTTACGCCTGGTTTCCTCAGCTCTGCCTTGATGGTGGTTTCATTGAATTCGCTTCTTGCTGAAAGAGTAGCAAAAAGCAGAATAATTGCCGAAAATATAAAAATATTTTTCATAAACGACTCCTCTTATTTTTCATCTCTGATGCAACGGACTCCGATCTGAAGGAGTTTTGATTGTGCGCTGACCCCTTCTGCTGAAAATAAGACGAATTTGTGCTGACCGTATGTCATAGCTACAGTAGTGTCTGACCAGATCGGATCAGAATCTCCCAGCCTGCTGTGTGCTCCAAGTTCGCAGACACATTTGTCGGCTGACCACGAAAAGATAGAGCGCCAGCTGTTTGTTATCGGGCATTTACCTTTCGGTTCGATTTTCGGACAGTTCAAAGCAAGAGTTCTCAATTCGTTTATGCTCGGCAGTCTCCAGTCGTCGTGACCGTCTTCGACCAGGTCTTTACAGTATTTTTTCGCATGGTCGAAATCCATTTTCTCAGGAGCTTTTTTTGACCAGTTGCCGGGCTTGTTTTTCAGATTTTTGAGATTTGTTTTTGCTTCTTCGAGGCAGACGCCTTTTGATTGGAAACTGCCGATATATTCTTCCCATGAATCAATAGATGAATCGGCTCTTGCCTGTATACAAGCCTGATTGTCTTGAAATTTGTCATAGGACTTTGGTGCACCAGCTGTTCTTACGTTGTCTCCAGGAGTGGTGATGTCGCCGAACATCTGTGAAAGCAGGTCGTATACTGCGCCGGCGACTTCTGTTTTTAAATTGGCGCTCTTCCCGCTCAAAACTTTTGTTGCGGCAGCCATGGTGCAGCTTTTTTCTGCAGAAGAGAGTTTCAGACTGAGGGTCTTGTTCTGTCTGGTGATTTTTAAAATAGAGTTCGCGCTGATCTCTTTGCCAAGCTCACATCTTGCTCCTTCATCATATTTGAGTTTATGGCTCTCTTTTCTTAAATTCATAAGTTTTGTGCGTTCTGATTCGCTTGCAACAACTTCTATTTTCGAGTTTGCGATCAATGCCTCTTCGACCATAGGACGCAGATCTTCGCAGTTATCGTCGGCATCAAGAGCTACTCGCGGAATTGTTTTAAAGTATTTTTTTATTGCTTTTTTTACGTCTTTGACGTGACCGAGTTTTACAAGCGGATCGTTGTTGTGCCAGCTGTAGAGAAATGCTTGAGGAAAGTCTTTTACTCCCCAGACTTCTGCAATTTCGGTGTCCTCGTCGCATATCATTTTATCCGGTTGCCAGCCTTTGACGCTACAGCTTCCGTCATCGCGTTTTGGGGCGACAACGATAAGTTTAAGTGCGTCACCGTATTCTTCTTTCAGTTCTTTCCAGACCGGAATAGCTGCATCGCACGGTGCGCAGCCTGTCATGTAAAAGTCGATCGCAACAAGTTTTACGCCCGGTTTCCTCAGCTCTGCCTTGATGGTGGTTTCATTGAATTCGCTTCTCGCCGAAAGAATGCCGAAAAGCATGAAAAGAAACATAAAAGCAAAAAATTTCTTCATTTTCTCCTCCTGATGAAAAAACGCAGAATTATAGGTGTTTCAAGTTAGTTGGCAAGAATTTCAGGACATGTGGCTACAGTTGCTTTTCTGCCGCCGAATACTGCCGTCAATATCACGAGATATCGTTATGGATTAGCGGCGGCATCAGTATCGATTTTCAGATTTTTTAGCCAGATCCAGATGAAGCCGATGACCGTGGTCGGAACAATCTGAGCTGCGTGGAGTATCAGAGCGACTGCCATGCGCTGCTCGTATGGGACATTGAACGATTCGAGGGCGAAAACTATCGCACCCTGGAAAACGCCCAGTCCTGCCGGTGTCGGGGCCGCAAGCATTCCCAAATTTGCGGCGCAGAGCATTACGAGGCAGCCAACGAATGGTATTTTTACGCCGAAAGCGGCTGAAATCAGGAGGTATACCGCGAGTTCAAAACCCCAGACGCCGATGCTCAGCGAAAATGTCGCGACGATCTTTTGCCATGAGTCGAGAGAGGCTGCGCCTTTCAGGAACTTCTCTGCAAAGTCGAAGAAAACCGACAGGAATTTAGGGAACTTCCCTCTTAAAAAACGAACAAATTCAAGTGGTTTTGACGAAAACGCAGATGCCAGGGCAAAGAGGAAGAGAAGTGCGAAAAGAAGCGACGCTCCCCATGCCAGAGTCTTCATGTTCTCTTGAAAAGGGTAGAAAAAAAGGGTCGCCGAAAGGATCAGCGCGATGGTGAGTCCGTCGAAAACACGCTCGACAAAAACCGAAGCGAATGTCGCCGGGATGTTGATTTTGAACATCTTGCCGGCTATTGCGGAACGGACGATCTCTCCGATGCGGACGGGAAGGACGTTGTTCACGGCATAGCCTGCCACGATTACCGGGGCGAGTTCGCGGATTTTGAAACTGCCGATGTGGCTGAGCAGCACTTTCCAGCGCAGGGCGCGAACGGCAAACGATGAAAGATAGACCAAAACGCCTAGCGAAATAAGAAGTTTGTTCCCGCTTTTGATGTATCCGGCAAAGCTTTTGAAGTCGAGTTCCCTGAATAAAAACCAGAACAGGACGATCGTTACAATGAAGCCGATAGAGACTTTGATTACCTTTTTAGCGGAACTGGACAAAGCTACTTCCTGACGAGAACCGCCGCTGTCTGTGGTGCAAGCGTGATCTGAAGCCCGCCGTCGCTGCCGACGGTGTAGCTAGAGCTCCTGCCCGGGAAGACGTCGCGGAGCGATGTTCCGGCAGGAAGCGAAGTCTTCATTACAGAGCCTTCGAACGAGGTCGAGGAATCGTGCGACTTGTTGGTGTTCAAAACTACGACGACCGTCTCGTTTTTGTAGGTGCGCTCAAAGGCGAGGATCCCGGCATCCTCTTCATCGCCGGTGTGGTTGGTCGACCAGATTATCTTGAGATCGCCGCGGCGCAGCGGTGCATACTGAGCTCTCAGAGCTGCCATAGCCGAGATGTGGCGGAATGTTTCGTTGCTTGTGTCGTAGCCGCTGTTCCAGAGCGCTTCACGGTTCGCCGGGTCGTTGCCGCCGCTGAAATTCTGCTCGGTCCCGTAGTAGATGCACGGGATACCGTCGATCGTGAAGAGGAGCGAAAGCGCGTTGTGGAGCGCCTTTTGGTCGGGCTGCTCGTAGAGGAAGCGCGGCAGGTCGTGGTTGTCCATGAAGTTGACCAGAAGCTGCTGCGGGCTCAGAGTCTTGCCGTCTGCATCCTTCACGCCGGAGGTCGTTCCGTAGCGCGGAGAGGAACCCTCGGGGAGCGCCGATCCATCAGCCTGGCGGTTCCAGCGGAGGTTGAAGAGCGACTCGTAGTTCTTTGTTGAGCCGCCGTATTTGAAAATTGCATCAAATACTTGGAATTTCTGCGAAAAATAGAAAACGGAATCCATTTCGGCGTTCTGAGTGAAGCTGCCGAGAAGGACGTCGTCGCCGTCAAAAGCTTCGCCGAAAATGAAGAAGTTCTCTTTGCCGATGCTTGCCGCGTAGCTGCGCATTGCCGGGGTGAAGACCTGCCAGAATTCGTGCTCGACATGCTTGATCGTGTCGATCCTGAAACCGTCGATGTCGAGTGCGCCGATCCAGTACTGGAATACGGCGATTAGTGCGCTCTGGACGTCCGGACGGGTCGTGTCGAGATCCTTCAAGCCGCCCGGGAAGTCGCCCTTGATGACCTGATATCTGCTGTCCCAGGTGACCGTTCTGCCCATCCTGTTGTACCAGTCATCATTGTGGAACTCTGGCGGGTTAGGCGGTACGCGGTTGATCTCCGGCATGTAGACCCACTTGATGGGCGCTACGCCTGATTCGCCCGCATCGGAGAATGAGCGGATCTTGCGCGGGTCGAAGTCCGGATCCCACTCGCTGTAGCGGACGATCCCCATTTTCTGCGGGTATTCTTCTGTCTGGCAGCGATTCACGCAGTTGTTGTAACATTCACTGTTGTCGCCTCCCGAGGTGAACGGAGCGCCCCAGTATTCCTGGCTGCAAATCAGTTCTCCGGCAGCCTGATCCTCAACGCCGACAAGGTGCGAGCAGTAGCTTCCGCAGGTCATGTCGCTGCCCATTACCATCTCGTCAGGCTGGTCGTTTTTGTTCATGTCGTAGTAGAAAAGCTGACCGACATGGTTCGCAACGATATCGAGGATGACTTTGATGTCGTGTTTGTGCAGATACTGAATCATTTCGCGGAGCTTCGCCAGATCGCCGAAGTGCGGGTTGACGCCCTTGAAATCCTGCGTCCAGTAGCCGTGGTAGCCGGCGATGCCTGCGTCGGAGTCGACATTCTTGACTATCGGGCTGATCCAGACTGCGGTGACTCCGAGCTCCTTGAGGTAATCGACCTTATCCATGATCCCCTGAAAGTCGCCGCCGTTCCATGAGGTAAGCGATTTTTTGTTGACGTTGTGGTTGTTGTTGACATCGCCGTCGGCAAAACGGTCGGTTATCAGCTGGTAGATGACCTCGTCACGCCAGTCGTAAACGTGGTTCGTGATTTCGATGTTCCCCTCGACATCAGCAGTGCTGACGCAGGAGACGAGCTGGACCGAAGCCAGCAGAACTATGAGTTTTTTCGATATTTTCATGGCAACCTCAAAAAAATTACGGGAGATTTTACGAATTTGTCAAAAAAAAGCACGAAAACCGCAAGATTATGACTTCGACGGCTGAAAATCCTTGACGTAGAGCTGCAAGGTTATGTTGCCGCCGTAAGTGCTGATCTTCGGGAAGTAGATTATGTCAACGAGATCTCCGATTTTCGGACGGTCGCTGTGGTTCAGCAAACCGAAGCCGATCGCGTTGAATATCATCGGTGAATCCTTGGCGCGCAGCTTCCAGTGAAGGTGTGCACGGTTGATGATCGTCTGTTTCATTATCCTGACGTCCCTGGCGATGAAGTTGGGCTCGCTGTTGCTCATCCCGAACGGTTCAAGCTTTGAGAGCGCGACAACCAGATCCGGTGCGAGATCCTTCAGCGGAAGTGAGGCATCGATCTCCGTCGCCTGACTCTGGACGCCGTCGTTGAGCTGCTCCGCGACGATCTTGTCGAACTCTGCCATGAAGGGCTCTATGTTCTGCTCGAGGATCGTGAGACCGGCAGCGTACTTGTGACCGCCGAACTGGACGAGGTAGTTGCTCAGCTGTTCCAGTATCTTGTAGATGTGGACTTCAGGGATGCTCCTCGCACTGCCGCGACCGACTCCGTCTTCGACCGAAATCATGATCGTCGGCTTGTAGAAACGCTCCACCAGCCTCGATGCGACTATGCCGATAACGCCGGGATGCCACTTGTCCGAGTGGAGGATTATCGAGTTTTTGGTATCGAGGATGTTGCTGCTCTTGACCTTTTCGAGCGCCTGTTCGAAGATCTCCGCTTCGACCTGCTGACGGTATTCGTTGGTCAGGTTGAGCTCCTCGGCGAGTTGCAGCGCCTGCGTGAAATTGGTGCTTTCGATGAGTTCCAGCCCCTTGATCGCATTGCCGATCCTGCCTGCTGCGTTGAGGCGCGGCGCCATTTTGTAGCTGATAGTAGTCGGCGTGATATCCTTCAGTGACTTGACTCCGCAGACATTTGCGAGAGCCTGCAAGCCGGGTCGCTGGTTTTTGCGCATCTGGGTGAGACCGTGTTTGACGAAGATCCTGTTGGATTCAAGCAGCGGGACCAGATCCGCCACAGTCCCCATCGCAACGATATCGAGGTATTCGACAAGGTTCGGAAGCTCGCCGGTGAAGAAGCCGTCTCGTTCGACGAGTTTTTTCATAACCATCAGAAATGTAAAGACGACACCGACCGCAGCCATATCCTTGAACGGGTATTCACAGTCCTCGCGGTGCGGGTTGACGATCGCGACGGCTGGCGGGACCTCTGTTCCGACGTGGTGGTGGTCGATGATGATCGTCTTGAGTCCGAGGTTCGCGGCGTAGGCTATTTCGTCGATGCTCGTGATGCCGCAGTCAACGGTGATGACCAGGTCGCCAGCGTTCGTAGCGATCTCTTCGAGAGTGTAGGTGTTGAGCCCGTAGCCGTCCTCGAGACGGTGCGGGATGTACCTGTCAACCCTGGCTCCGAGGTGCGTGAGAAACTGGAACATCAGCAGTGTCGATGTTATCCCGTCAACGTCGTAGTCACCGTAAATCACGATTTTTTTCTTATTCTTGATGTGCTCGATAACGATTTGTGCCGCCTTGTCGGCGTCTTTGAGCAGGAACGGGTCTGGGAGACTTTTCAGCTTTGCCTGTAGAAAAAGGCTTGCAGATTCAACCGTATCGATTTTGCGGTTGACCAGTACTGTGGCAACTGTCTTGGATATCCCAAGCGTTTTACACAGTTCATCGACCTTGTAAGGATCTGCGTCTAAAAAGCTCCATTCACCCTTCATTAAGCTGCATTCCCGCGATTTTTGATTTGCTCAAAAAGCAGCGTCAGGGGCGCAGCGATGAAAAGCGACGAGTAAGAACCGACGATGACGCCGATGCTCATCATCAAAGCGAATCCGCGAATGATCTCGCCGCCGAATACGAGGAGCGCCAGAGTCGAAAGAAGCGTTGTCACCGATGTGAGCAGCGTTCTGGAGAGCGTCTCGTTGAGGCTGGTATTCATCTTTTCCGCCAGGTTGTGACCTGCGTTCTGATTGTTTAAATTTTCTCTGATCCTGTCGTAAATGACGATGGTATCGTTGATCGAGTAACCGACGATCGTCAAAAGCGCTGCTACGATCGTAAGGTCGAACGGGATCCTGAAAACAGCCCAGATCCCGAGTGCGATCATTACATCGTGGAAAAGTGCAATGACTGCGCCGGGCGCGAACTGGAAGTTGAATCTGAAGGCAATATAAATAAGGATCGCGATGAGCGAGTAGAGGACTGCCTGGATCGCAGTGTATCTGAGCTTTTCACCGACTTTCGGACCGACGAGCTCGACTCTTACGAGATCGGCTTCGCTGCTGGGGTTCGCCTGGTTGATCACGTTGACGATCTCGTAGGTCAGACCTTTGAGCATGAGCCTGTAGATGCTGCGGTCTCCGACTTTGTTGTATTTCAGGAAATCCTTGTCGAGGATCGGAACGTTGTTCGCCTTTGCAAGCTCGGTCAGAGCCTCAGTGTCGATATCCTTGTCGAACCAGATCTCGATGCGGTCGCCTACCTGAGAATCGAAGTGGGTCTTGAGGATCTTCGCATCCGAGAATTTTGCGCCTACTGCACTGATGAAGCCGTTGATCGTTGCATCGTCTGTCGTAGAGATGTTTTTGAAGCGGACGAGGTATTCGTTCGATTTGCCCTCGAACTGCTGGATATCGGTCGTGTCGTAGGGTTTGAGGATCTCTCTCGCCTTGTCGATCGAGACGCCGTCAGCCCTGATCTGCATTTCGGTTCCGCCTGTGAAGTCGATCCCGAAGTTGAAGCCCAGAACAAAGCAGAGGATGACGCTCAGGGCAACTAAAGCGGCTGAAACTATCAGCAAGGTCTTTGACTTGCCGATAAAATCAATCTTTCTTTCTATACTCATAACTAACTCCTAATTATTTGTTTTTGACAGTGCGGGAAAAAAGCGGGCAGTGAGCCTTGCTGAGGTAGTTGAAAAGGACTCTCGAAACGAAAATCGCCGTGAACATCGATGAGATGATACCGATGAGAAGCGTGATCGCGAAGCCCTTTACAGCGCCCGTACCGAATTCCCAAAGAACAAAGGAGGTTATCGCTGTTGTCAGGTTGGCGTCGAAAATAGCCGACCATGCCTTGTCGAAACCGTTTTCGATCGCGTTCTCGATTGTTTTGCCTGAACGGAGCTCCTCCTTGATCCTCTCAAAAATAATAACGTTGCCGTCAACAGCCATACCGACGGTCAGAAGCATACCCGCGATGCCGGGGAAGGTGAGCGTCGCGCCGAACATCGCCAGCGATCCCATGATGAAGAGCAGGTTGAGGAAAAGCGCGATATCCGCGATGAGTCCTGCAACACCGTAGTAGAGGAACATGAAGACGACGACGATCCCGAAGCCGATGCTGACAGAGATCTTACCCTTTTCGATCGAGTCCTGACCGAGGCTCGGACCGACGGTCCTGTTTTCTTCAAATGTGACGGGTGCGGGGAGTGAACCTGCTCTCAGAACGAGCGCGAGGTCTTTCGCCTCCTGGAAAACGGAGTTGTAATCGCCCGCCGAATTGAGTGTGATCATCGCGCTTCCGCCTTCGATCCTCGACTGGATGACCGGTGCACTGTTGACCTTGTCGTCAAGGACGATTGCCATTTTCCTCTTTACGAACTGACCTGTGACGTTTGCGAAAAGCTCTGCGCCGATCTTATCGAAGGTCATGCTGACGTATGGTCTGTTTTTCTGCTGGTCGATCGAAACTCTTGCGTCAGTGAGCATGTCGCCTGTGACGTAAGCCTTGTGATAAAGCAGATATGAGGTGTACTCCTTCTCTCCGCTCGGAAGGATGTTCTCCTCGAGGAGGAAGTGCGTTCCTTCCGGAGCCTTGTCTGCAAGGAAGTCGCGGAGTGCGCTGCGGTCTTTGCTGACTGCGTATCTGTAGGTGAGTGTCGCGCCTTCAGCGTTCGTGCCGTGTCCGACCATGAGCGTGATACCGGCGGGGACTTCACCCTGGTAATTGCCGAGCGGATCGAGATCTTCTGCGACGATCTTGAACTCGAGCTGTGCAGTCTGACCGATGATGCTGCGGGCTCTCTCGACATCCTTGTATCCGGGAAGCTGGATGAGGATCGAGTTTTCGCCCTGTTTCGCAACGATCGGCTCCTTGAGACCGAGTTCGTCGATTCTCGAACGAAGTGTTTCGAGAGTCTGGTCAACGGCTCCGGTCTTGGTGTCCTGAACGTATTCGTCTCTCATTGCGAGTACGGTTTCGTTGCCGTTCGTCGAGGTCCTTCTCAAGTCGTTGAAGTAGTCGATGACCTTATCTCTGAAAAGCTCCTTGTCGGCTCCGTCCTTGAGGACGATGACGATCGAGTTCGATTCCGGTCTTACCGAAACGGTTTCGTAGCCGAGCTTGAGTTCGTCAAGTCTCATTCTGATTTCGTCCGTGCGGCGGTCAAGTCTGTCCTGGACTGCCTTGTCCGTGTCTACACTGAGAACGAAGTGGATCCCGCCCTTAAGGTCGAGACCGAGGTTGATTCCGTCGTTGATCTTTGACAGCCACGGATTCTTTTCCGGGTCGCCGAAGGTCGGAAGAAGCATAATTACGGCAACCAGAATGATCGCCACAATAAAAATAGCTCTTGCAAGCCAGTTTCTTTCCATCGTAACTAATCTCCTTTACTAATTTTTTTCCTCGGGAGCGCCCTTTGTGACAACGCCTGCGACGACTCCCTTCTGAACAGTTATAACAACTCGCGGATTCTGACAGATTTCAAGTTTGAAATCGTTCTCGAGCACCTCGGCTATACGACCGTAGATGCCGCAGTTCATGAGAACGCTGTCGCCCTTCGAGAGCTTGCTGAGCATTTCCGCATGTTTTTTCTGCTGTTTTTTCTGCGGAAGGACGACAAGGAAGTAAAAAATACCGAAAATCAGGATGAACGGTAAGAGCATATTGAGTATGCCCATGGCCCCTCCCTGCTGGGGAGCCTCTTGTGTTACCATCAAATTTCCTAGCGAAATCAAGGTGTTGACAGTCAAAGCGACCTCCAATTCTAAGTCATAAAAATTTAAGCGCGCGAGTGTAGCACAAAAAATTTATTTATCAATTTAATTGTAGGCGACCGAGAGCTCGAGCAGACGTTCGGCGATTTTGTCGACTGGTGTGATCTTTTTGTCGGTAGTGTTGAAAAAGGTCCCCCAGCCTGCGGCGGAGGCGAGCCCCTTGCTTTTGAACTTCCTTTTGAAAGGCTCGTTCCTTTCGGAAAAAAGCTGTATATCGTTCGCAGTGAAGGGGAAGACGATATCCATCCCGACGCTTTCGCCGAGATAGTTTTTTATGACGAGAAGCCTTGAGTTGAGGTCTTTGTTCGAAACGTGGGAGCTCTTTGCCTCGAAAATGTGCAGGTAGCCGTTTTTGAAGACGACGAGCGTGTCGATTTCTATGACGGTCGTCGATTTCCCTGAGAGTTTGACGTTCTGGTAGACAGAGGCTATCGACTCTCTGAGCTGCGGATGCTCCCTGAGTGCCGAGTAGACGGCGTAGCTCACGATCTTTTCAAAAATTATCGATATGAGCGAACGCATGTCCCGCGTGCTTTCGCGTTCGATGTCGTAAATGTATTTCTGCTTGAACCGGTTGAATGTCACTGTATCGATCTCGACGCTTTTCGAATCAGATATGTCGTTGATTTTGTTTAGTATCTTTTCAAACAAAACCTCCATGAAATGCCGGATGTCGCTGTCCAGTTCCGACCTGTCTATATCTCCTGTGTGCGGGTAGATCTCGTTTTTTACGAGGCGCAGTATATCGGAAAAGTACTCTTTGCGGTATCTCTCTTCGGCATCCTTGTGGTCGGTGCTTTTTGACGGCTGGGAGAGCTCGCTGTCGTGTGTCATCGTCTCGAAAAAGCCCTCGACTGCGCTCCTGATCCTGTTTTTCGCCTCGTTGATTTCGGGGCGGAGGTGCGGCATGACGCCGAAGATCCGCTGGACGAACTTGTCGATCTGTTCTGTCCTGAAGCTCTCTGCCATAAAGTTCTTGTATTCGCGTTTCAGCTCCAGAGTGCTTTTTATACTGTCGTACGACGAGAAAAACGCGCGCAAATTCATTGAGTTGCATAAAGTCGTATAGAGCTCGTCAAACTGCTCCTCCGATTCGGCGAAGTAGTTGTTCTGCTCATCCAGGATCGGGAGGTAGTCTGTCAGTTCTGCGCCGTAGAGCGTCAGCCTGTCCTTCAGATGCCAGTCGATCGAAACCGAGGTCTTGTGCTCACGGAATGACTTTTCGGCGATCTCGATTTTGTTGATTTTCCGTGTGTCGAGATCGAAGTAGACAATAAAAAAACGGAGGCTGCGTTTGGTCGTGAAGTGTTTCAGGTACCATGAAAGTATGATCCTGTGGATGCCCTTTCCGCTTGATGCGTCGAAGTAGACCTCGTCGAACGGAGCATCGGAGAATTTCGCCTTGATCTCGCTCTTTACCAGGTTGATGATGTCGCTGAGAGAGGAGCCTTTTCTGACTTTTATGTTGACGTACGGGATCTTTTTGTCACCGAGAGTCGTCAGGAGCGGGAGATTTTTTTCCCAGTGGTTGTCTCTGGCAAGCTTCGTTGAGACGAAGATGATGAAGTCGGGCTGCGCCTCCTGAATGAGTGAAGCCTGAACGACCGTCTGTCTCGAAAGGATGGAAACAAGAACTCTCATTTTGCCTCCCTATTTCGTTGATCCAAAGCTGCGGAGCAGGGCGATCTCTTCAGCCCATTTCGCCTCGTCCGGTGTCTCCAGGATAAGGGGGATGTTGTCGGTAAAACTCTGCGAAATCAACCATTTGAAACAATCGGCGCCTATCGTTCCGAGCCCGATCGATTCGTGCCTGTCGACGTGGCTGCCGACATCCTTTTTTGCGTCGTTGAGGTGCATCCCCTTCAAATATCCGAATCCGACGATCCGGTCGAATTCTGCGAATGTCCTTTCGCACTCGGCGGCTGTTTTGAGACCGTAACCCGCAGCGAAGGCGTGGCATGTGTCGATGCAGACGCCGACTCTCGACTTGTCTTCGACTTTATCGATGATTTCGGCGAGATGCTCGAATTTATAACCCAGATTTGAGCCCTGACCGGCGGTGTTTTCGATGACAGCTGTTACTCCGTGAGTCTTTTCCAGAGCGATGTTGATGGATTCAGCGACGCGGGCAAGCGATTCACTTTCTGAAATCTCCTTCAGATGGCTGCCTGGATGGAAATTGAGCCTGTCGAGTCCGAGAAGCTCGCAGCGCTTCATCTCCTCGTTGAAGGAGTTCCGCGATTTTTCAAGACCTTCCGCGTCCGGATGACCCAGATTTATGAGGTAGCTGTCGTGCGCCAGGATCGAATCCGGCGTAAAACCGTATTTTTCGCACGCCTCCCTGAAGGCTGTTACCGCCGGTTTGTCGAGCGCCGGCGAAAACCACTGCCTCTGATTTTTCGTGAAGAGTGCAAAGGCGTTTGCGTTTATGGCTTTTGCGTTGAGGGGGGCGTTTTCCAGACCTCCCGAGGCGGATACATGTGCACCGATGAATTTCATTTGCGACCTCCAAACGAATATACGGTGAATTGTAAGGCTAAAGAAAAATTTTGAAAGATTAAGCTAAGAAAGCGTGTTTATTACATTTTCTTGTCGAGTTCGTAGTAGAGCGAGAGGTAGAGCCCGTTGGTCATCTGCCACTTCTTGATGATCTGGAAGTCTCTCTTCAGGTTGAACTCGTAGTAGAAAGCGAGGTATTTGTTGACGTTGAAATCGACTCTTGCCTTTGCCTCAAGCTGGAAAAGGTCGCCCCATGTGAGGTTCCTCTCGACTCTGTCCTTGCTGTAGAAGGGCATCATTGCTTTAAGCATGAGCTCATAGGCGATTTTGTTCTGCTCTGCGATACCTTTGAAGGTTACGACAAACTCGCCGCCGGCATCATAAATGTTGGTAAGTTCGGAAACTTCGCGCTCATCGGTGCCGCCGTCGTCGTCAACAACGAGTGAATCTCCTACAAGGACCTCTCTGGCTGCAAGACCGAGCGAGATCTCAAGGTTCGCATACTCTTTGTCGAGCGGACGGGTGAAGATACCTGCGCCCTGTGTAAGGTAGAGAGGAAGTCCCGACGGGGTGAGTTTGAACTTTTTGGTGGTTCCTGCCTGTTTCGTACCGGCAACGGAGTAAGCCGTTTCATCGCCGCGGTAGTCGTAGCCCGGGAAGAAGTGGGTCTCGAGACCTGCCTTTGCGTAGAAACCTACATACTTGTGGAACATCGCGTTGTAACGTGCATCGACCTTGAAGAGATCGGACGCGATAACGATTCCGCTGAACATCGGAGTGTAGCTGAGACCCTCTTTGAGGTTGAGGTCGCCGAGGAATTCATGGATGTTCATAACGTACTTGTAGTTGAAGACAACATCCAGATCCGTCTGGAAATAGATTCCGTCAGTCTTGCCGGAAACGGAGTGGTTGTTGAGGAAGCTGACCGAAAGTTTCGGCTTGAAGTAAATGAAGTGATGCGGGTCAGCCGGTGCCGCCTCATTCGAGTTTGCTACTTCGGCATTTGCATCAGCAGCCGGAGCGGCATCTTCCGCCATTGCGCAGAAGAAGGAAACGAAGATAAAGCAAAAAATCACAAAACGACGCATTTTCCCTCCAATAAATAAATGTCAGTTTTCAAGCATATTTGCAATAGATTCCATGTGGTTGATTGTCAGGATGACCTTCCCGAAGAGCCTTGCGACATCGACTTCGTGGTACCACGGGTGCTCGGTGGCGAATTCGGTACCGCGCCAAACGGCGTTCGTTCCCGTTACGCTGCGGATCGCTCCAGTTCTGCACGCCTCGTCGAGCTTCTCGATCGCACTTCCGTTGAAGAAGGGGAATGTGCAGAAAACATCGATATTTTCCGCCCCGAAATCCTTCAGCGTCTGACATGCCGCGATCAGTGTGCCGCCTGTTGCGATCATGTCGTCAACGATAACGACGTTGCGCCCTTTGACATCTCCGACAAGCTTTGCATCAATGACGACCGAAGCCTTGGAGTAGTCGCGCTCTTTGACGATCATCGCCATGTCGGTCCCGAGTTCGCGGGAGTAGTATCTTGCGGTCTCAGCCGAACCTACGTCCGGAGCGACGACGACGGTCTTTTCCGTGATGAGGTCCCTCTTGCGCATCGCCTTCATAAGCTGGTGGGATGCGTGCAGGTTGTCGAGTCTTGCATGGTGGAAGAAACCGGCGATCGCCTCTGCGTGGATATCGATCGTGAGGACACGCGATGCTCCGCTCGCCTCGATGAATGAAGCCACCATCGAAGCCGTGACGCTTTCACGTCCCTTTCTGCGTTCCTGACGTGCGTTCGGGAACTGCGGGATAACTGCGGTGATCGTGCTCGCATCGCTGTTGTACGCTGCGTTTACGGCGGTCGCCAGAGCCATCAGGTTGTCGTTTACAGAGTAATCGCTCAACGGGTCATCCATCAGCTGGACGATGTAGATGTCCATTCCGCGGATCGGTTCGTCGATCGTTGTTTTGATTTCGCCGTTTGCGAAGTGGGTTTCTGTTGTTTTGATGTACCTGAAGTTGACGAATTTCTGCTGCAGATACTCGACCATTCTGCCGACAAAGGGCTTTCCTGAATTACATGCGATGATTCCGAGTTGACCTCTATC
>JAGAAT010000167.1 GCA_017615095.1 bacterium | reverse complement strand
TGACCTGCTTTTCCAGGTTCGGCAGGTAGTTGTTGTTGTCGCTGTAGCTGTAGTATCCGTCAAGTTCCATGACTCTGTCGGCAATGAAATCCTTGCGTGTCCTGTTGGACTGCACGATCGCCGTCATCATGTCCTGAGGAACGTCGGCATAGTTCGCAAGAAGCTGCTTCGTATCCTTCGGGAGGCAGTAGCCGCCGTAGCCGAAGCTCGGATTGTTGTAGTGCGTCCCTATCCGCGGATCGAGACAGACACCGTCAATGATCTGGCGAGCATCGAGCCCCTTCATCTCGGCGGAGGTATCAAGCTCGTTGAAGTAACTCACGCGGAGCGCAAGGTAGGTATTCGCAAAAAGCTTGACCGCCTCCGCCTCGGTAAAGCCCATGAAAAGCGTGTCTATATCCTCCTTGAGAGCACCCTGCTTCAAAAGTCCCGCAAACGTTTCAGCCGCCTTCAAAAGCCGTTCGTCAGACATATCCGTCCCGACAATGATCCTCGACGGATAAAGATTGTCGTAAAGCGCACGGCTCTCCCTCAGAAATTCCGGACTGAAAATTATGTTCCTGCTGCCGGTCTTCTCCCGGATCGACTTGGTGAATCCGACCGGGACCGTCGATTTTATCACCATGAACGCATCAGGATTGGATTTGAGGACAAGGTCGATCACCGCCTCGACAGCCGATGTGTCAAAGAAATTTTTATTGCTGTCGTAGTTCGTCGGGGTGGCGATAACGACAAAATCGGCATCGGCATACGCCCTTTCAGCATCCAGTGTCGCCTCGAGGTCGAGCTCCTTTTCAGCGAGATATTTTTCGAGATACTCCTCCTGGACAGGAGATTTCCGAAGGTTGACCAGATCGACCTTCTCTTTAACGATATCGACGACTTTGACCGTATTGTGCTGAGCCAGCAGCGTCGCGACCGAAAGTCCGACGTAACCTGTTCCGGCAACTGCTATCTTCATTTACAGGGATTTCCTCCAAACCATCTTGTTCACTACTCCGGTGTATGACTGGATGATCTTTACGACCTTATCCGACACGTTTTCGTCGGTATAATCCGGAACCGGAACTCCGAAATCGCCGTTTTTATGCATCGTGACCGCCGTATCCAGAGCCTGAAGAAGCGACTTCTCATCTATCCCGGCAAGGATGAAGCACGCCTTGTCCAGCGCCTCGGGACGCTCCGTTGAGGTCCTGATGCAGACCGCAGGGAACGGACGGCCTATGCTTGTGAAGAAGCTGGACTCCTCAGGAAGAGTACCGCTGTCGGAGACGACTGCCAGAGCATTCATCTGAAGGGAGTTGTAGTCGTGGAAGCCAAGCGGTTCATGCCGGATCACGCGCCTGTCAAGGACGAATCCGCTCGCCTCGAGACGCTTTTTCGAGCGCGGATGGCAACTGTAAAGTATCGGTACATCGTACTTTTCAGCCATTTTGTTTATCGCGCCGAAGAGGCTGTTGAAGTTCTTTTCGGTGTCGATATTCTCCTCGCGGTGAGCCGAAAGCAGGATGTATCCACCCTTTTCCAGCCCGAGCCTCTTGTGGATGTCGCTCGCCTCGATCTTAGCCAGATTGGCACGCAGGACCTCCGCCATCGGCGACCCCGAGACATAAGTCCTCTCCTTCGGAAGACCGCAGTCGGCAAGGTAACGGCGGGCGTGTTCGGAGTATGCCAGATTGACATCGCTGATGATATCGACGATCCGGCGGTTCGTCTCCTCCGGAAGGCACTCATCCTTGCAGCGGTTCCCTGCCTCCATGTGAAAAATAGGGATGTGCAGACGCTTTGCACCGATAACGCTCAGACAGCTGTTAGTATCGCCAAGCACCAGGACCGCATCCGGGCTGGTTTCGACCATCAGCCGGTAGCTCTTCGCGATGATATTCCCCATCGTCTCGCCGAGGTCGCTTCCGACCGCATCAAGATAGATCTCCGGGTCGTCGAGTTCCAGATCTCTGAAAAAGACTCCGTTGAGGTTGTAGTCGTAATTCTGTCCGGTGTGAGCCAGGATCGTGTCAAAATATTTTCTGCACTTCTTTATTACCGCCGAAAGCCTGATGATCTCAGGACGGGTCCCGACGATTATCAAAAGTTTAAGTTTTCCGTTTTCCTTCCAATCAACTTTAAATTCAGCCATTTTTCACCACCTTTTCACCAAAAGTATCCGGATGCTGCGCATCGAACTGCTCATTCGCCCACATCACCGTAACGAGATTTTCGCTATCGGAGAGGTTTATGATGTTGTGCGTATAGCCAGGCAGCATGTGGACCGCCTGGATCTTATCGCCGCTCACCTCAAATTCGATCACCTCGTCCGAGCCGATTTTTCTCTCCTGGATCAGCCCGTGACCGGCAACAACAATAAAGAACTCCCACTTCGTGTTGTGCCAGTGCTCGCCCTTCGTGATCCCCGGCTTGCTGATGTTCACACTGAACTGACCACAGCCGGCCGTTTTCAGGAGCTCCGTAAAACTGCCACGTTCATCGCATTTCATGTCGAGATCGAACACCGTCTTTTCCTTCGGAAGATACGAAAGATAGGTCGAATAGAGCTTCTTGGCAAAGCTGTTTTTAGGGATCTCGGGCATTACAAGCGTCTTCGGCTGATTCTTGAAAATTTCCAGGAGATCGACGATCTCACCCAATGTGACCTTGTGAGTCGTCGGAACAAAACAGAACCTGCCGTCAGCTTTCGGCACAGGATCCAGACCGTTGTATTCGCAGCGGTGAGCCCTGCCTTCGAGC
>JAGAAT010000166.1 GCA_017615095.1 bacterium | reverse complement strand
GCCGCCTGATTCAGTATGCTTGCCGATATAACAGTTATCGTTTGTTGCGGAAGCCTGTTCTGTGGAATAGACCCACATTGAAATGGAATAGCGTCCGGAATATCTGGGATTAAAATCACCTTTTCCAAATTCCAGATAATTGCTTGTACCGTTGAAGACGAGAGCCTTTCCGTTTTTCCCCGCTTGATAAGTTGCAGAATTTGAACCCTGCAGGACTCCGTTGTTGTCTCCGACGCTGTCTTCGAGAGAATCTTCAAATTCGAAATGCGTCAGCAGTTTTGCCGACAAGACGTTTGAAAAACAGAAGGCGAAACAAAGCAGACAAACAACCTTTTTCATTTTGACCTCCGAGCTGTGAATAAAAAACGTCAAATTATATATTTCTTTTTGAATGTTACAAGACAGACGCAACAAAAAAAATTGTGGGGAACGGAATAATACACAACAGCAAAAAGTGGTTTTGAAATGATGCGCGGTTACAGCTGAACAGGCCGGCGTGTCAGGTCGTTGTAGCGTATCTCGTTGTTCTGAAGGAGATCCTCGAAGGCGAGTGCTCCGTATTTTTTGAAGATTTCAAGTTCGGGATCCGAGATCGGGAGCGCGTAGAGGAAAACGACGTTGTATTCGTCGAACTGGAGCCTCGGGATCTTGTTGACCCACAAAAAGGGGTGGCAGAAGTAGATGTGGCGCATTTCTGTCAGGTCGTTTCCGGGGATCGCGTTTTCGATCAGGACATTCGGGTGGTAGAGGAGGACTTCGTCGTCGAGTCTGAAGGTCAGTCCGGCGAGCGTCTCTGCCATAAGTTCCGCGAACCTGTCGTCAACGGCGGTGACGAGTTCGGCTCTGACATCCGGCAGATCTTCGGAGAGCCCCTTCATCCTGCGCTCAAAGCAGCCGATGGTGCCGAGGTGCGTGATGCCGTCTTTGTGCGGCACCCGGAGGATATCGACGAAGCGCTTCCCGTCTGGTGCTGAGTAGCGTTTGACGGTCGGATCTCCGGCAAAGCACTCTTTCAAATATTCGGTTATTTCCCTGATTTTGTCAGTCATTACTGGTCTCCTGCGGAATTCAAATTTTCAACGCCCTAGTTTCGATCGGATTTTGCGATATGTCAACTCCTGAAGAGGGTTTGCAGGGTTTCCGAAAAAAATTTGACAGCAGCACAAAGATATGCAATATATGAACAAGTGTTCATGTGAAAAACTTTTTGGAGGTGTAAAATGGAAGAGGAAAAACTGAGAGAGGATTTAAGGAGTGTCACCGAGCAGATGCCGGACGAGGATCTCCTTTTCGATCTGGCGGAACTTTACAAGATTTTCGGTGATTCGACGCGGATCAAGATCCTTTTCGCGCTTCTGGAGCGTGAGATGCCTGTCGGCGATCTTGCCGAGGTGCTCTCGATGACGCAGTCGGCGATCAGCCACCAGCTGCGGGTCCTCAAAACAAACGGGCTGGTAAAGTTCAGGCGCGAAGGGAAATCGCTTATCTACAGCCTGGCGGACGACCACGTCGCCAAAATCCTGAACATGGGGCTGGAGCACATCGAGGAGTGATAAGATGAAAGATAAAGAAAAATCAAATAGCTGCGGAGAGCTGAACGGCTGCTGCCTCAATGACAGCGGCTGTTGCGGAAAAATGGAGAAGGATCACCATGATGATGACGGCTGCTGCTGTCACGCTCACCACGGCGGAGCACACTCAGGAATAGAGTGTTCATGCGGATGCGGCGAAGAGGGCGGTGAACATGAAGGCTTCCCGAAAAAGATCTGGATCGCGGCTCTGCTTTTTGTGCCTGCTCTGCTTTTGGAGCACATACCGGCGCTGAACGGGGCTTCTCCGCTTTTTAAGACCGCATACATCGCGCTGTATATCGCCGCCTACATCGTCTGCGGGCACGATGTCCTTCTTGCAGCTGTAAAAAACATCATCCGCGGAAGATTTTTCTGCGAGCAGTTCCTGATGTCGGTCGCTTCGATCGGAGCCCTCTGCATGGGCGAATCCGGTGAGGCGGTCGCGGTCATGCTCTTTTATCAGCTGGGCGAATTTTTTCAGGATTTCGCGGTAGACAAGTCGCGTGATGCGATCTCCGAGCTGATGAGCATCAGACCGGACAAGGCGTTCGTTCTGCGTAACGGCAGGGCGGTCGAGTCGGATCCGGCAAAGGTCGCGATCGGCGAGATCATAGAGGTCAAACCGGGCGAGCGTGTGCCGCTTGACGGCTTCGTCGAGAGCGGTTCGTCGTTCGTGGACACCTCTGCACTTACCGGTGAGAGCCTTCCGCGGGCTGTAAATCCGGGTGACGGGATCCTTGCCGGAACAGTCAACAGGGACGGCGTGCTCACGATCCGCGTAACGAAACCCTACGGTCAAAGTGCGGTCAGCAGGATCCTCGAGCTCACCGAAAAGGCGACTGCGGTCAAGGCGAATTCCGAAAAATTCATCAGCCGTTTTGCAAGGGTCTACACGCCGATAGTCTGCTTCGCGGCTCTTGCCGTCGCTGTGCTGCCTCCGCTCGTCCTGCCTCTTATCCCGGCGGCATCTGCGGTCGACGCATCCTGGCAGACGTGGATCTACCGCGGACTTCTCTTTCTTGTCGTATCCTGTCCGTGTGCGCTTGTGATCTCGGTCCCGCTGTCGTTTTTCAGCGGCATCGGTGCTGCCGGAAGGCGCGGGATACTGGTTAAGGGGAGCAGTTACATCGAAGTTCTGGCGGCGGTCAGAACGGCGGTTTTCGATAAGACCGGAACACTCACGAAAGGCGTTTTCGAGGTGGCGGAGATCAACCCTGCGGCGGCAGGCGGGCTTAGCCGCGATGAGCTTATCGAGGTCGCGGCACACGCTGAGAGCCTCTCCAACCACCCGGTTTCAAAGTCTCTCAAATCGGCGCACAGCTGCCCAAGGTGTCTGGACGGCAGGCTGCAAATCAGCGGGATGAAGGAGCTGAGCGGGCTCGGCGTTTCGGTCGTAGTCGACGGGAAACAGGTGCTTGCCGGCAATCCGCGCCTTATGACTGAGCAGGGTGTCAGCGGCTTTGATTCTGCTTCTGCCGGAAACAGCGGCACGACCGTCCACATCGCTGTTGACGGGATCTACTGCGGTCACATCGTCATCAGCGACTGCGTGAAGGAGGATTCGGCGGCGGCGCTTCAGGCTCTCAAAGATGAAGGAGTCAGCCGGAATGTCATGCTGACGGGAGATTCAGCTGCCGCTGCCGGAGCTGTTGCGGCAGAGCTGGGGATCGATACGGTATACTCCGGACTTCTGCCCGAGGACAAGGTGAACCGGCTCGAATCGCTTCTCGGCGGCGACGGAAAACTCATGTATGTCGGCGACGGGATCAACGATTCGCCTGTTCTGGCGCGTGCCGATGTCGGAGTCGCGATGGGCGCACTCGGGAGCGATGCCGCGATCGAGGCTGCCGACGTCGTGATCATGGACGACAAGCTGTCGAAACTCGCCGAAGCGGTCTCGATATCGAAGAAAACTGTCGGGATCGTCCGTGAAAACATCGTCTTCTCGCTCGGTGTCAAGTTCGCGATAATGGTTTTGGGAACTCTCGGGATCGCCGGCATGTGGGCGGCAGTCTTCGGCGACGTAGGCGTGACCGTCCTTGCCGTCCTCAACGCCCTCAGGCTTCTTGCGGATAAAAAAAAGGCGCAGCCGGAGCCGCGCCTGTAAATCACTTCCGTCAAAAGAGTAAAGCTTAAAGCTCTTCCTTAAGAACAGTTGTAGGTTTGAAACCAACGGTCTTCGAAGCCGGGATCTTGATTTCTTCACGGGTCTTCGGGTTGATGCCTTTGCGAGCCTTTCTCTGGTTGACTTTGAAGGTACCTACACCGTTAAGATTGAGTCTGCCCTCGGAGATGATCGTGTCCTTCAGGATCATAGTGAAAACATCGTAAATCTCCTTAGCCTGATCAACGGTAAGTGTCGACTTTTTGACGTTTTCTCTAAGAACTCTTACATAGTCGGTCTTCGTTGTTGCAACAATGTAGGTTCTTTTTTTCTTGCTTGCCTTCGGTGCAGCTTTCGGTGCGGCTTTCGGAGCAGCTTTGGGAGCAGGTTTTGTTGTCTTTGCCATTTTTTTTCTCCTCATTGGAAAAAGTTAATAAAAGGACGTTGTGATTCTAGAATGACATAGTCTTAAGTCAATGAAATCAATGGTTTTAAGAGTGTTTTTTTTGAAAAAAAACAAAAAATCGTCTTTTTTTGCTTTTTTTAGGCTGAAAAAGCACTTTTTTGAGCCTTTTTCAGGCGGATTTTTCTGCTGATTCAGAAAAGGACTTCGATCTTTGCTTCGCTTTTTTTCTTTTGAAGCCAGCTTTTGAACATCTTGTCGGCGTTTTTCTGGTAATAGATGCTTCTGAGATAGTCGTAGACCTCGTTGAATGTCTGCGGAGCACGCTTTTCGGACTTGTCGAGCCGCACGATATGCCAGCCGTAGCGTGTCTTGAACGGGCTGCTTAGCTCGCCTTCGCGCATCCCGGCGAGTTTTTCCGAAAACTCCGGTACCATCTGCTTAGATGAGAATGTGCCCAGGGAGCCGCCGTCCTTTGACGAACCGTCCTGCGAGTATGTCCGTGCAGCCTCTTCAAAGCTCAGTTCTCCCGATTGGATCTTTTTGTGGATAAGATCTATCGCGGTCTTGACCTCCTCCTCGGTCGCCTTTTCGCCCGGCATGAGGATGATGTGGGCTGCTGTGAAATAGGTCTCAGGCTCGGAAAACTGCGCCTCGTAGATTTCATGAAGCGCGGTTTCGTCGACATCCATCGTCATTATGACCTGACGCTGGAGCTTCAGCGTCTCGAGCTGGGTACGCAGGATCTCGTTTTTGTATTTTTCAAGGGTCAGACCGTTTTTCGCAAGCTCTTTTTCGAACTGCGCAAGGTCGATCCTGTTCTGCTGGAGAACGTTTTCGAGACCGCGTTCGATCTCCTCTTCGGTGACTTCGATCTTCTCCTCGGCCGCAGCCTGTTTCTTGATGGCGACTTCGGTCATCATCTCGACAAGCTTCTCCTTGCGGTCGGTAAGCGCCTGTACAGGAACAGCTTCGGGATCCTCAGGCATGAGCAGCTTCTTGAGGTCGTAAAAGGTGTAGACGTCGGCATTTACGCGAAGCGCCATCTTGTTGATGAGCTTCTCTTCGGCAAACAGAGTGCTGAAGAGCAGAAGCGATATTGTCAGGACTTTGAAAAGCTTCATTCCGGACTATTTGAGTTTGATTTTTACATCCTGTTTGGGCTGCTCGCCGTTTTCCTGAGCCTTTTTCATCTCTTCCTGCTGCTTTTTGATCTGAAGCATCTGCTCTTTCGTGAGTTTCGGCTTCATGATAGGCTGCTGTCTCGACTTGTCGAACTGGTCGGAAGCGTCCTTGACCTCGGCTGAAACGGAGAAGTCGAGCGATGATACCGCGTCGTCACTGAGGTTGAAGTGGTATGTCTTCTTCAGGCCTTCGATGATGTTTTCGAAGCCGGTTTTTCTCCTTTCGGATTTTACGGTGCCCTCTACGGTTGCCTTTACGTCGTCGAAGGTCTTTTCGATCTTGTCTTTTCTGCCGGTGAGCATGATGACGTGGAAACCGAATTCAGACTTTACCGGGTCGCTGATCTCGCCGATCTCTTTGAGTGCGAATGGGCCGTCGCTGAATTCCTTGACCATTTTGCCGCCCTCTTCGGTCCTTTCAAAGTAACCGAGATCGCCGCCTCTTCTCTTCGAGCCTTCATCTTCGCTGTACTTCTTGACGAGCTCTTCGAAAGCCTTTGTGTCTTTAGCTTTTTTCCTTGCCTCGGCAACGATCTGCTCTGCAAGCTTTTTCGCCTCGTCCTCTTTCCTGCTGTCGTTGACCTTGATGAGTATGTGGCTGGCCTTTACCTTCTCGGGCATGTCGTATGTCGCCTTGTGCTCGTTGTAGTAAGCTCTGAGGTCGTCGTCGGATACGTTGAGCGACTCTTCGATCTGAGTTTTGACTTTGGAACCTGCATAGAATCTCGCGATCTGCGATTTGAGCTGCATGATGAGGTTCGGGTCGTTCAGAACGCCGTCATCGATCGCCTTTTTGGTCAGAAGTTCGGTCTCGAGGATCCTCGAAAGGAGCTCGTTCTGTCTCTCAGGCGTGTTGTAACGGCTCTTGAGATGCGGATTCATATTCTTTAAATAGTTGTTGATGTAGGTGTTTGTGATGCTTGCGCCGTCGAACGTCGCGATGACCTTGCCGTTGTCCTTCGGGAAAAATGTCGCGGAAGAATCACACTCGCCGCATGAAACTAAAAATGCCAGTGAAACCAATGCGATAGAAAGAAGCTTTTTCATTTTTACCTCCTTAATTATAGTAAAAAGCGTACCATTAAATACAAAAAGTCGGACAAGTCAAGGCAAAGCCGATTTCCCCCCGGCGGCTGAAGAACAATCTGCCGCGGAAAAATATTCCAGACTCCAAAATTGAAAAGAGAGCGCATTTGTTTATATTCCCCTGTTTATTCTTCGAGAGGAGTTATCGATGAAAAAAGCTTTCCTTTTTCTCATAATGCTGCTTTTCAGCGTGCCGCTTTTTGCCGGAAACAGCGCGGCAGACGACAAACTGATGTATGCCGTCCAGGCGGGAAGCGTTGACCGGGCTGCCAAAGCCATCAGTGCCGGGGCGGATGTCAACGGCAGGGATGAAGACGGCTGGCCATTTTTTATCTCGGCTGTCAGCGGATCCAACATCGCCATGATAGACCTTTTTCTGCGCCGCGGTGTGAAGATCGATATCTCGGGACCTGACGGAAAGACCGCACTGATGCACGCTCTTTCGGCGAAAAACAAGCGCCTTGTTGAAATCTGTCTGCGCTGGAGGGCTTCGCTGAAGGCTGAGGACAACAACGGAAAGACAGTTCTGATGTACGCTGCGGAGGCTGAAAACGAAATGGTCGTCAACAAGGCGATCGCGGCGAATGCCGATGTCATGCAGAAGGACAAAAAGGGATGGAATGCTCTCAACTATGCGATGAACGGGCGCAACAAGAAGCTTATCAAACAGCTCGGTCAGTACGAGCTGCTGCCGCACGAATTCGTTCTTGCTGTCGAGACCGGAGACACTGTGAAGGCACGCGGGCTTCTCCGCAAGGGGGTCGATCCGAACACTAAAAACGATGCGGGCGAACCTCCGCTTTTCGTCGCGATCCGCAACAACGACCGCATGATGCTCAAGCTCCTCCTTGAAAACAACGCAGACGTGAACTTCAAAAACAAACAGGGCTATACGATCCTGATGTACTGCTTCGCGTCAAAAAAATACAAACTTGCGCAGGAACTTCTGAAAAGCGGCGCACTCGGCGATTTCAACTTTCAGTACGACGAGGGCAAAACTGCGCTGATGATAGCTATCACCACGAAGGAACGCCGTTTCGTAAACTCGATCCTTAAGTTCAGGCAGAACCTGAATATCCAGGACAACTACGGCAACACCGCTCTCATCTATGCCGCCGGAACGGGCATGAGCGATCTTGTCGAGGCGCTTTTGAAGAAGGGGGCGGACAAGTCGGTCACCCGCAAGGACGGAAGGACTGCTTACGATGTCGCCAAGCAGAAGGAGAATGCCTACATAATGAGGCTCCTCGAGGATTAGTTCCCGCCTCTGATCTTCAGTTTCCTGAAAATGAATCTGCGGATATCCGCATCGGAAAGTGCGATAAAAATCAGATAGAGAGCCATCAGGCAGGTGTTGAGAGCCAGTTTCTCAGGCATCGGCAGTCGCGATGTGAAAAAAGATGATATGAAAAATATTGCGACGGCAGCTGCGGAATTGAGTGCCGCAGGGGCGATCCTGTACGCGATAGGGAAGTACTTCTGCCCGAAAATGTACGAGAGGACCATGATGATCAGGTTGGAGAAGAACGAAGCCCAGGCACATGCGATAAAGCCGTATCCCGGCACGAACAGAATGATCACCAGCACCGTTACCGCACAGGCGATCACCGAAAAATAGGTCCCCCACCTGGTCCTGTCGGTGAGTTTGTACCATATCGAGAGATTCGAATAGATCCCGTAGAAAAATTCACCGAGCAGAACGATCGGAACGACTGCCAGACCGGAGTAGTATTTCTCGGAAATGAAGTGCTTGAATATATCGAGGTAGAGCGTAACGGCGAGGAATACTGTCATCGAAAAGATGATGAAATAGTGCGTCACGACGGCGTAAATAGAGGTGTCGTCGCCCTTTTTGTACTTGAAAATAAACGGTTCGTAGGCGTATCTGAACGCCTGAAGCGCCATTACCATGACGACTGCGATCTTGAAACAGGCACCGTATATCCCGAGCTGGGAGTTCGCCTCAGCCTTGTCGGAGAAGATGTAGGGGAAGAGGATCTTGTCGGCTGTCTGGTTGAATATCCCGGCGATCCCGAAGAGCAGGATGGGGAAGGAGTAGCCGAAAATCAGCTTGAAAAGCTTTGCGTCGAAACGCCATTTGAACAGGTAGGATGGCGCCAGCGCGATCAGCGCAAAGAGTGATGAAACGACATTCGTAATGAAGATGTAGTCGATCATGTCGCGGTTTTCGTTCCATATCAGCCGGACTGCGTTGAAGCCCCTGCCTGCAAGGAAAGGTGCGCCGATAAGGAAGAAGAGGTTCAACCCGATGTTGATCGCAATCGAGATGAGCTTGATCGCTGCGAACCGGAGGGGTCTCTGCTCGTATCTGAGGTACGCGAAGGGGAGCGAGGTGAAGGCATCCATCGCAACGATCACGGCGAGCATACAGACCAGATTCCAGTGGCCGGCGTAATTCATCGCCGAGGCGATAGGTTTTATAAAGATCAGAACCAGCAAAGCAAAGGCTGTCGATGTGACAGCAAGTGCCGTCAGGATCGTTCCGTAGACCCCCTTTTTGTCCTCCTCGCGGCTGATAAAGCGGAAGAGTCCGGTCTCCATCCCGTAGGTCAGGATAACGAGGAAGAGCGCAGTCCAGCCGTAGAGGTTAGTGACGATCCCGTAGTCGCTTGTTTCGGGCAGGACCCGCGTGTAGACCGGAACAAGCAGCCAGTTCAGAAAGCGTCCTACGATGCTGCTGAGACCGTAAACTGCCGTTTCACCCGTTAATTTTTTGAGGATCGAACCCGTATTCATAAGCTACTCCCAATTGTAGAAAAATGTCAGATGTGTCCCGCCGAATTTTTTGGTTTTTCTGCTCCACCCCGGTGCCGTCCACTCTGTTTCGCTGTCGCCTTCGACAATTATTACGCAGACTTCGTCAACTATTCCTGAAACGGCTATTTTGTCCAGAAGAGAGGGGATCTCTCCGCCGAGCGCGTAGGGCGGATCTAAAAAAACCGTGCTGTATTTTTGCGGCTTCAGCGAATCGTAGTCGAACGAAAAGGCATCGCTGTTTATTGCAGAGACCCGGTCGTTCAAAGCCAGTTCAGCTATGCTTGATCTGATCTGGGCAAAAGCTTTGGGGTTCTTTTCGATAGAGACCGCCGACTTGAAGCCCCGGCTCACAGCTTCGAGTGCAAATATCCCGCTGCCTGAAAAGATGTCGAGGAAGCTGCGGTTTTCAAAGTGGATCATCGAGAAAAGCGAGTTGAAAAGCGCTGATCTGACCTTTTCGCCGGTCGGCCGCAAATCCGTCATCGGCACTCTTATCTGCCGTCCTCGGAGCTCGCCTGATGATATTCTGAGAAACATGTCAGGATCAGGTGAAGGTTTTGATCAGAAGCACCACGATCGCGATGAGTGAAAGGACTATTATCCAGAAAAAGAGGATGTTTCTGCGTCTGTCCGCCTTTTCGATTTTGGCACTCTTCTTCTGGACGACGTTGATGAAGGTAGCCGTCTTTTCGCGGTATTCCGAAGTGTCGAAATTTTCGAAATTATCCTCAAGGACGAGATCGCTGTCGTAAGCTATGTCTTGAAGAGGATACCTGATGTTTTCACTCTGGCACATCGGGCATGTATTGCGTTTTCTCGGGGTCTCTGCGGTAAAGCCGCAGTCGTCGCAGACGAATCTCATTTGCTACTTTGTGAAGACGGGTTTTGCCTTGACAACGGGTTTGCGATCCTTCTCTTCGATCGAGAACTGAACGTCAGCGCAGTTGTACTTCGCCATTATCGAGACTCTGTTGGTCTTGACTCTGTTGATGAACTGAGTCTTCTCGGCAGGAGCTATGATACCGCCGTATTTTCTCTTTATGTTGCAGAAATCGTTCCAGAGAGACTCGTAAACGGATTCCGCATTAGCTTCTGCTGCAACTGTCGAAACTGCGATCTGAGTCTTTTCGTTGTCGTCGTCGTCATCAAGAGAATTGATCTCTTCGACGGGTTTCGGCTGCTGATACTGAGGTTTCGGAGCCTGATGCTGGGGCTGCTGATAGCTCTGCTGCGGCTTCGGAGCCTGATAGTGAGGCTGTGGAGCCTGGCGCTGAGGAGCCTGATGCTGCGGCTCGGGCTCGGAGGGCGTATCGAACGACTTTGCAAGCGAATCGAGGTTCTCTATATCCTTTGCAGTGAAGTCACCGACACTGTTGAGCTCCTGAGACTGCGAATTGCTCGCAGCTTCGCTGCTGCTGATGTATTTCGTGATCAGCGTGTTGAGAGCGGATACTGCGATGTCGGCACCGTCCGAATATTTCTTGATTACGAGCTTTTCACCGACTCTGAGTCTGGAGATGTC
>JAGAAT010000165.1 GCA_017615095.1 bacterium | reverse complement strand
GCGATGGGACACACGCTTTTCAACGTCATAACGCTCATTATCTTCATTCCGTTCGTTTCTCAGCTCACAAAATTCGTCGAGAAGATCTTCCCCGACAAGGCTGAAGGAAAACTCGAGATGCCTGAAGACCTCGTCAAACTTCAGACGAGCATGTTCAGCACGCCTTCGATCGCCATCATGGAGTGCGAAAAAGAACTTCTCACCATGTCGGATTACGTTGTCAAAAACCTGGACATGCTGCGCGAAATGTCTTTGAAAGATCCGGTTCAGGTAGCAGAACTTACTGATGAAATAGCCAAAAACGAAGACCGGATCGATAAATACCAGTATCAGCTGACACAATTCCTCATCGCCCTTTCCGTACGCGCGATCTCTCCCGGTGACGCTAAGATCGTTGCAAGCCGCATAGGTCTGGCGCACAACTTTGAAAAAATAGCCGACTGTGTCGAGCACATGGCTCAGATCATCGACAAACTCAAAAGAAACAACACGACTTTCTCGGCCGAAGCGATCAATGTCATCAACCAGATCCTCGATGAGAACATCGTTCACTTCAAGAAATCGGTCTCGATCTTCAAAACCGGCGAGGAACTTCCTGTTTACGCCGACGAGGCTTTAGTTATCAGGATCAGGATCAAAAAGCTCATAAAAGACGCCAAAATCCAGCATTTCAACAGAATTAAAGAGAAAATCTGCGACGGCAGCGCATCGATCCAGTTCATCGATATCCTCAACAATCTCAACACGATGAGTGCCGAGAACCACAATGTCGCCGAAGTCCTTGCCGGCGAGAAATACTGATAATTAAAAAGCTGTCAGAACTTCAATATAACAGACAATCCGGTAACAATATCAACTGACGCTTCGTCTTTTACTGAAATTTGGGACGCTGAACGGTCCGTATCCGTTTTCGGACCGGCATCGACCGATACATAAGCACGGATCAAATGACCGTAAAAAATCCAGTCGAGCCACAGATTTCCGTATCCGCGCCGCACGATCCCTTTTCTGAGAGAAAACAACGGATAAATCGCAGTAATATTTGAGTTGCCGTCTTTGGATGTCGCACATCCTGTCTGGTAAAAACCTATCTCCCACTTGAAAGAAAAGGCGTCGCTGAAATAATGCCTGTGGTTGAAGCGTATCGCCTGATGGTTTTTCCCGAACGGATGCGCCAGCGAAAGGCCTTGAAGAGTGTATCCCTCATACTTGTAAATATGATGTCTGTAGTGCGAAAGCGAAGTTTTGGTATATTCAAGACGCATAATATCTTTCTCTGTAGCTGCAAAAATTCCTATAAGATAACCTCTTTCCAGGAAACGGAATAAGATGTATGGAAGAAGGAATTCGATTTTATCCTCGACCTGCCAGATCGCAGCGATGTCGGTTCCTGATTCCTGGAAGTAGAATTTAAAGACTTTTATCGCAGGATTGAGCTTATACATAGGAATGTTGAAGGTAAAATCTATCGCAGCATAACTGTCTGCGTCCCATTTGCTGTTGGGGACATTGTCGGAAATTCCGGCAATCAGATAAGGATACTCTGTCAAACCATAACTCGGTCTTCCTTTGCCGCCGTACATCATGCTGCGTGTCATTCCGAGCTCGAAAAAACTGAACATTTTAGGCGGTCTGTAAGTAAGCCTCATCGCCAGAACCATCGGATCGGAAATATCTTTGCGGTCTTCGAAAAGCCAGCCGTTGAAAAAAACAAAATTCCAGTCTCCGCCCAGATGGATCGTCTGCTCGTTCTGCATTTTCACCATATAAAACGGTTCCGCGTTGCCTGAAACCAGCATCCCGTATTCGCCCGGTCCCAGATTAACGGTGTCCTTTCCGCCCAGTATCGAGATTTTCCACATTTTCATTTTCGCATAGAAACGCCTGAACGAAACATCTGTCGAAGTCCATGTGTTTCCTGTATCGAAAGTGTTTTTCTCTTCAAGTTCCCAGTAAAAAGCCCAGGAATCGAGGAAAACGGCGTTTCCGCTCTGGCTCGTGATCATAGTCGAGCCTTTGTCGAATTTCCGTCCGCCGGCACCCGGAATGAAATTTCCGTCCCTGTTTGAAAAATAGTAGCTCGCCCCTACTTTCGATACGACCTGCCATGAGTTTTTCCAGCGGTCATCCTTTCTTACGCCGTTTACAAAAGGAAGGATCGGATAGAGAGATCTAATATCGTCCCTTGTGTCGTAAAAACCTCGCGGAAGGATCGAAAACGAATCTTTCGGCGTTGAATTCTGCGCTTCGAAATAGTCATAAACATTTCTGTCGTCGGTACTGACATGGAGCAGCGGATTGAATCTGCATTTGTTTTCCTCTCCCTCTTTCTGATAAAGTTTGGGAAGTACAATAAAAGAATTGTCGCACTCACCGGCAAAAATTTCAGTTGAAAAGAAAAGAAAAAGGAGAAGAAAAATAAAGATCATCAGTTTGTTCCGTGTCTTGCAGGGTCATTTTCGGCCTTGGTGAGCCAGACTGCAGATTCCTTGCTTTCTTCAGCAGAAATTTCTCGGACCTGGATGTGATGCTTGTCGGAAAAAGCCGATATCAGGATCTTCATCCCTACTCCGTTGTACCACTCTTTCCGCTCGTAACCCTGCATCCAGACAATGCGAAGCAGCTTGAAAT
>JAGAAT010000164.1 GCA_017615095.1 bacterium | reverse complement strand
CTCACCAAAGCGCACATCGAATACACAATAGATTTTTTATCACTCAAATCAAGTTTATAGAATTTAATAATCAAATAATATTATTATACAATAGATAAAAATCGCCATAGCGATAAACAAAACGATAAAAGCAGGATCCGAACTATCTTGACAATGCGCTTTAACTCTTTAAAATCAACAATCTTATTTAATTGTTCATGCGGGGCTATCGATGCAAAAAGAAAATTTTGAATTGGCACTGACATTTGATGACGTTTTACTGGTTCCACACTATTCCGAAGTAATTCCGCGGGATGTCAACATCTCGTCGCGGCTCACAGACACGATTTTTCTGAACACTCCTTTCCTCAGTTCGGCGATGGATACCGTCACTGAGCTCGATACTGCGATCGCGATGGCACGGCAGGGCGGAATGGGTGTCATCCACAAAAATATGACTGTCGATGAACAGGCGCGGATGGTGCAGATGGTCAAGCGCTCTGAGGCCGGAGTTATCACGAATCCGGTAACGATTTCGCCTGACAAGTCGATCCACGACGCACTGGATCTGATGCTGACATACAAAATTTCGGGTATTCCGGTCGTTGACGGCGAAAAACTCGTCGGCATCATCACGAACCGCGATCTGCGCTTTGAGTCAGACCTTTCGAAGCGTGTCGGCGACCTGATGACGACCAGTCTCGTGACTGTCCGGGAGAACTTCCCGATGGAGGAGGCAAAGAGCCTGATGCACGCCCACAGGATCGAAAAGCTGCTTGTCGTCGATGAAAAGGGGGCGCTGGTCGGTCTCATCACGACACGCGACATCGAGAACCAGGAGAAGTTCCCGAATTCTGCAAAAGACCGCTACGGCAGACTGATCGTCGGTGCGGCGGTGACCCCGACAAATGTAGGCTACGAGCGGGCAGACGCACTTGTCAAGGCTGGTGTTGACGCACTCGTTCTGGACTCTGCGCACGCTCACTCCAAGAATGTCGTCACAGTCGTCCGCGACTTCAGAAAGCTCTATCCGAACGTCTCCATAATCGCCGGCAACATCGTTACGGCAGAGGCGGCAGAGGCTCTCTACTCGGCAGGCGCCGACGTCGTCAAAGTCGGCATCGGTCCCGGCTCGATCTGCACGACCAGAGTCGTCGCAGGTGTCGGCTATCCGCAGCTTTCGGCGATTTTGAACGTCGCTGAAGTGGCACGCAAATACGGCAAAACGATGATCGCCGACGGAGGCATCAAGTCATCCGGCGATATCGTCAAGGCGATGGCGGCAGGTGCCGACGCGGTAATGATCGGCAGCATGTTTGCCGGCACGGCAGAGGCTCCGGGCGAGATCGTCCTCTACCAGGGCAGGACCTACAAAATGTACCGCGGAATGGGATCGCTCGGCGCAATGAAGGAGGGCAGCAAGGACCGTTATTTCCAGGATTCGATCTCGGATGTCAGCAAGCTCGTGCCTGAGGGTATCGAGGGCAGAGTCGCATACAAAGGTCCGATCGCTGATACGATCTATCAGCTTGTAGGCGGTCTGAAATCGGGCTTCGGCTACCTCGGAGCACCGGATCTTGCAACGCTGAGAGAGCACGCAAAGTTCGTCCAGATCACGAACGCAGGCTACCGCGAAAGCCACGTCCACGATGTTACGATCACAAAGGAAGCTCCGAACTACAGAACCGAAAACAACTAGCAAAATAAAGAGGTTGCATGAACGATCGAAGCAAAGAATGTTTTCTCGGACACCCGAAAGGGCTTTTTGTCCTCTTTTTTACCGAGCTCTGGGAGCGTTTTTCATTTTACGGGATGAAGGCTATCCTCGTCCTCTACATGGTCGCAAGCATCGAAAAAGGCGGTCTCGCATGGACTGACGAAAAGGCTCTCGCGATCCTCGGGTACTACCAGCTTCTGGTCTACGTCATGTCGGTCCCGGGCGGTATCGTCGCGGACAGGCTGCTCGGTCAGAGGAAAAGCGTCTTTTTCGGCGGAGTCCTGCTCTGCCTCGGTCACCTTCTGATGGCATACCCTCCGATCTGGGCATTTTACGGAGCCCTGACGCTCATCATTCTCGGCGTAGGTCTTCTCAAACCGAACATCTCGACGATGGTCGGCGAACTCTATCCCGAAGGCGATCCGCGAAAGGATTCGGGCTTCACGATCTTCTACATGGGCATCAATGTCGGTGCCTTCGCTGCGGGGATCGTTGTCGGCTGGCTTGCCTATAAGTTCGGCTGGCACTGGGGTTTCGGAGCTGCCGGCGTCGGGATGCTGATCGGCCAGATCGTCTACGCATGGGGACAGAAATACCTCGGCACGGCAGGCATCCTGCAGAAGAGTGCAGAGAGCGTCGCAAAGGTCGAAAAACAGGAGCTTACACCGCTTGAAAAGCGCAAGATCGGACTTGTCATCTTCTCCTTTGTCATCGTTATCGTCTTCTGGGCTGCCTACGAGCAGGCTGGCGGACTTCTGAACCTCTACACAGACCGCTACACCGAGCGCAGCTTCCTCGGTTTCGAGATCCCGGCGGCATGGTTCCAGTCGCTCAACCCGCTATACATAATGATTTTCGCGCCGATGGTCGCATCCTTCTGGATATTCCTTGCAAAGCGGAAAAAAGAGCCCTCGACCATCTCAAAAATGGGTCTCGGCACTGTGATCCTGGGCGTCGGATTCATTTTCATGGTTTTCGCATCGCTTGAACGCGGCGCGACATGGACTCAGGCTGCCGATGCAACCGCGAAGAGCAGTGCGCTCTGGCTCTGCCTCGCATACTTCTTCAACACTATCGGTGAACTGGCGCTTTCGCCCGTTTCGCTTTCGTTCATCACGACGATGACGCCGAAGCGCATGACATCTCAGATGATGGGCTGGTACTTCGCAGTCACCGGTGTTGCCGCATGGCTGGCATCGAAAATAGGTACGCTCGCAGACGTTTTCGGCGAACTTGCGGTCTTCACGATGATCGCGGCATTCACCATCCTCTGCGGAACTCTGCTGATGCTTTTCTCAAAGAAAGTCAACAAGATAGCCGCAATAACCGAAGAATAATATCATCAGACTCAGATTTCTTTTATTCGTCGTTTTCGTGTCTCAGACAGCGTATGACATTGGCAAGGACCCGCTTTCTCGCGGCGATCGTCTGGCTCTTTTTGTACTCCTCGTGGCTTGCTCTGCCTGAGCGGCTTTCCAGATAGCTCTCCTCGTCCAGGATCTGGACCTCGAACGGGAAGAAGAAGCGGTACGGAGCCGAACGCCTCGGGTTCATCGGGTTGTCGATCGTGATCAAATGACGTGTCGTAAGCTGGACCGAAGAGTACATCGTAGATGAGTAGATGTTCTGCTCCTCGATGATTTTTTTGGTGATCTTCGCCCTCTCCTCAGGCGGGATCTCGAGCATCTGTTCAAGTTTTTCAGCCACCTGCTGTTCAGTCATATCCGCAAGCTCGGGACTTTCGCCGAGTGCAGTCGCCCCCTCGATGAAGCGCGGGATGTTGACCGCGTTGTTGCGGGTTCGGCTCGGCTTGACGTTCGCAAATGCGATGACGTGGTTGGTGGCGAAATAGCGCAGGACCAGAATGATGTCGAGCTTGTTGTAGGTTACGATCCTGACTCCGACCTGGTCAAAAATATCGGCGGTGACGTTCTCCTTTTTGTGGAGGAGCTTCAAAATCGTGCTTTCGCGGGTCTTTTCGCTCTTGATTTCAAAAAGCCTCAGCTTTATCGCATCCCTGCCGGTCCCGATGTAGTAGCCGCTCTGGGCGTTTCCGTAGAGATGCTTGCTGAAGCGCTGGAAGATCTGGTCGCGGATAGTCGGCATGAAGCTCTTGGCGAGGTCGTTTTCAACGTGGGTTATCGTGTGGGCGACCCGCAGAACAGCACAAGCCCATGCCTGCTCGAGCGTCCTCTTTTTTTCGGAAGCCATGACCAGGAACGAAAGGACATCGCTGTTGTTCGCGATCTGTGGCGGCATGACGAACGGCTCGCCCTTCCCCTCCGGATCCTCCAAAAGATAGGTCGAAATGAATGCCTTAGCCTCGTTGAGGATCGCACGGACCGCGTCGGCGACCTCCGGTACCGTGATGTCGTAGCCGTAATTCTGGATGAAATTCAGAGCCGCCTCCGGCGTGTGTGCGTTGATCCTGCCGATATCGATAAAGCTTCTCTGAGAAAAAACAGTATCGAAAAGCTCGAACGGAAAGGTCAGCAGCTCGTTTTTTATCTTTTCAACGTCTCTCATAAGTCAAAAGCTCCCTAAATATCCCAAAGCTTCAGAAGATCAGTCCTGTCGGGGATCTTTATGTCGATAAAACCGTTCACCGGCGCCCTCTCCAGCTCGATTTCGCCCGCCGAGGTGATTTTGAAGTAGACCTTCACCTCGTCTCCGGGCTCGACACCGATGTCGCGGTAGCCGATCCTGACCGTCATCGTTCCGTCGAACGAGGCGCTCCCAGCCCCCAGGATCTCGGCAAGATAACCGGATTCGCGGCTGACGTGGAGCGGAAATCCGGCGCACTCCATACCGACCACCGGCAGCTTGAAACTGATGTCGCGGTCGTGGACCAGAAAACCCTTGAGAAGGTATTTCTGCGCCTCGAAGAAATCGGGCTTCTCCACGAACTTGAAACGGAAGTAGAGGTTCTCGAGGTCAAAGCCGAAGTCGATCCGGTCAAAGAGCCTGATCGAGTTGTACATCGAACCGCCGGCGCGTTTGCCGTTTTCAAGCGTACCACAGCCCGCCCAGTCGTAAAATCCTGACTTTCCGCTTATCGGCGGAGTTATCAGATTTGTCGGCTGCGCCAGGTTCGAGCGTGTCTCGTTAGACATGACCGGAAGGTCGAGGAAGGTAGGATAGACCACGTCGAGAAGGTTGTAGACACGCCTCAGGTTCCGTCTGAAAAGCCGGTCGAAAAGCCAGTCGTTTTCAGTCGAGAACTGCGGTCCGTACCACCAAAACCAGTCGCTGCCCTCCGCCCGGTGCAGAGAACGCATGACCTCCTCGTCGAGATACGGCTCGACCTTGTTGCTTTTGCGGTAGTTCTCGTAGAAGTCGCGGACACGCTTGAGGTACTCCCATGCGAGGTTGTCTTCCCGGTTGCCGATCCAGATCTCGTAATTCCCGTTGATCCACGAACCTGAATAGAGCTTCGGCACAGGCTTCTGCTGATCCGCAGGGATTTTTGAAACGATGTCGCCGAAAGTCGTGACCTCGATGTCATCACACTTGGCGAGGCGGCTGAAAAGCTCGTTCAGGAAGAGTTCTCCGTTCTGAGGATAGCTCTCCCAGGCGTTTTCGCCGTCCAGAACGACCGACACAACAGGCTCAGGATGATCCTTGGGCAGCCCCGCGGCAACTTTGCGGACACTCCCGATGAAAGAGTCAACTGCCTTGACCGGATCCATCTTCGAAAATGAAAAGCCGATCAGATCTGAGAGATATTTATCCCTGAAAAAGCCGAAAAGCCTGTTTCCGCCGTCAGTTTTCAGAAGGTACGGGCGGTAAATGACGCGCGATTTGTCGCTCTCGCCGAGAGATTTCATAATTATCGCCTCGTCGGTCGCAAGCCACCTGACCCCGGCTGCAAGCGCAGGTTCCAGGATCTCGGGACAGACGGAACCCTCGGCAGGCCACATACCGCAGACTTTGTCAGCCCAGGTCTCCTCGGCATACCTTTTGCCTTCGCAGAGATGCCACTTCGCATCCTCAGGATACGACATCCGGCTCGGCAAAGGCTGATCCGTACTGCGTTTCGCGATGTCTGTGTCGTAGACCAGCGGAAAAATCGGGTGATAGAACGGAGTGAACGAGATCTCGATCTTTTTTTCAGCAAAAAGCCTCTTGTAAAGCGGGATTATCTCGCCTGTCACCGTCTTTTGGATCTGAATCAGCTCAGACTTCTCTTCGAGCGTGAAGCCGCGGTCCTTTTTGTCGAGTTCGACCAGACGCGGATACCTCTTCCGGGCGGAAAAACCGAACCATTTGAGGTTGAAAAGCACCTGAAGATCGAGGATCTCGGCATTGTCGAAGAGACGCGGGATCTCGCTCCAGTCGAGCTCTTTCTCGTAGCGGAGCCTCTTCTGCAAAAGCTCGTTGTAGCGCGGCGAAGTCTCGACCAGACGCTCCCAGTTGAGCATAAAAAAATTGCGCAGGACAAAAGCCTTCTGCTCATCGTTCATCTCCTCTGGATTCATCTCTGAGTGCTCGAGCCAGCTGTCTACCGCACCGTTCTGCGTGTAGTCGAGAAGCTGCTCGATGAGAGATGGAACGACATTTACAACACCGCGCACCCCGTGCTGCGCCATAACATTCGGCAGGTCATAGTAACCCTTCAGAGCGTGAAGCCGCACCCACGGCATAAGATAGATATTTCGAGTCGTATCCTTGTAATACGGCTGGTGCATGTGCCAAAGAAAAACCAGTTTTGTCATGATTTTTTAGTTTCCAGCTTGAAAATCGAACCCTTTGGGAACAACGACGATACCCTCATCCGTAACAAAAAGACCGCGGGAACGGTCCTTTTCAAGGTCAAAGCCTATCTGGGTATCAGGCGGGATGACGACATTTTTATCGACGATCACATTCTGAAGCCGGCAGTACCTGCCGATTTCGACATCGTTCATAATAACGCAGTGATCGACTTCGGCATAGCTGTAAACGCGGACTCCAGGCGAGCAGACCGAATTGCTGACATGCCCGCCGCTGATGAGGCAGCCCTCCGAAATCAGCGAATTTGTCGCGATACCCATCCGTTTCCGGTCGGAATCTGCATAGACGAACTTTGCAGGCGGCATATAGATCTTCGGGAAGCCGAAAATCGGCCAGTTTCTGTTGTAGAGATTGAATTTCGGCGTTTCGGAGACAAGATCCATGTGTGCGTCGAAGTAGCTTTTGAGGGTCCCGACATCACGCCAGTATGGTGTTTCATACTCGTTTCCGTTCGGAAGAGAGATAAGGTTGCGCAGGAAGTCGTAGACGTAGACCCGTTTGTGCGGGTAGATCGCAGGGATGACGTTTTTGCCGAAATCGTGCTCGCTTGCCGGATCCTTGGCATCACTGACGACCGCATTGACAAGCGTCTCTGTCGAAAAAAGGTAATTGCCCATGCTGACAAGCGCCATATCGGGCTTTCCGGGGATCGGCTTCGGATTTTTCGGCTTCTCTTCAAAACCGATCATCCTGTAATCGCTGTCGATCTCGATCACGCCGAAGGCACTAGCCTCCTCGATGGGAACAGGCATCGCGGCGATCGTCATGTCCGATTTTTTCAGGACGTGGTAGGAGTACATCTGCGAAACATCCATCTTGTAGATGTGATCACCGCTGAATACGAAAACATGCTGCGGAGAGTCGTCGCGGACGAGATTCAGATTCTGATAGATCGCATCGGCGCTGCCCAGATACCAGTTGCTTCCGGTACGCATCTGTGCCGGAACAGAATCGACATACTGGTTGATCGTCGGAGAAAGCGTCCAGTTCCTGGCGATGTGCTGGATCAGCGAATCCGCCTTGAACTGCGTTAAAACCTTGATCTGCATGAAACCGGAGTTGACAAAGTTGCTCAGAACAAAATCGATGATGCGGTAGCTCCCGCCGAACGGGACCGCCGGTTTCGCCCTATCCATCGTGAGCGGAGAAAGTCTTTTGCCCTGCCCGCCGGCAAGAATCATTACGAGTGCATTGGACATGGAACCCTCCTTTTTTTGCGGTGAAATAAACCCTACAGACCGGTTATAGCATATTTTTGAAAAAATCGCTAAATATTATTAGACTTTTGAAAAAAAATGACGATACTTACCCGTCGTACCTGTCAGAGCGTTTGCTTTGCCGGGCTTATTATTTCTTTTTTGTGGAGGGAAAGATGAGATTTTTCGCTATCGCTATTTTCGCAATGCTTTTCGCTGTTTCCTGCGGATCCGCAGAGAAAAAGGCTGAGCCCGCTCCTGAGGCTGCACAGGCTCCTGCTGCTGAGGCAACAGAGGCTCCGGCTGAGGCTCCTGCTGAAGCTCCGGCTGAAGAGGCTGCTCCTGCTGAAGCTCCGGCTGAAGAGGCTCCTGCTGAGGAAGCTCCGGCTGAAGAAGCTGCTGAATAGTCACTCTTTTCCCAATTTCCTACATCAACTTATTCGTTATCTTGGTTTAGGGAATTGGGTATTTTTTTATCCTGAACTTCCGGTCACTGTCGAGGCGGTCACTCCGTCACAGAGACATTTTCAGCCACATATTTGAAAAAAGCGTTCGCGATTTTCAGACAGTCAGATGAAATTTAGGAAGATTGCCGGATCCGGCTAATTAAGCATTTTGATACGCTTGCCGCCGCCGCATTCGTTGATATCGGTCTGGTTTACAGAGAAGTTGACCGGATCGACGTTTCCGTAGGAATTCAGATATTCGACCAGGGCATCGCGCAGTGAAACCGAAGTGTCGAGACGCGTCGTGTTGGCTTCAAGCATGAAGAAACCACTGCCGCCGCGTGCCATGTAGTCGTTTGTCGCCATTTTGAAGAGGACATTCGGCTGGACAAGCTCGTAATCCTTAATGACATAGGTGTCACCGATCTGAAGGCACTTGGTCAGCGCGTAGGAGTTGTAACGCTCCTGAAGCTCGGCACTCGGGTTGCAGTCGAGCTCGACACCGAGACCGGCAGCCTGGATCTGCGTTTTGCAGCCTCTTGTCGCGGAACGTCTCGCAACATAGTCGAACAGCGATTTCAGCTCCTTGCCGCTCAGGTACATCGTCGTGATCGAATTTTCAAACGGGAATACCTCGTAAAGCTTCTCAAGCGTGATGTCGCCTGTCGGGATGTCGGCACGGATACCCATCGAGTTGGTCACGCAGAACTGAGCCCGCGCCATGTCATGGTTCATCATCGCGTCGGTAACCAGGTTGCCGAGCGGGCTGTCGCCGCCGCTAGGATCGTTTCGCAGGACCGTTGCCTCGGCATAACCGACGATCTTCTGAAGGTACTGCGAATAATCCAGACCTTCCATGTACGGCTTCAGCATGTTGACAAGGTTCCCGTCCTCCTGGATCCGGTCTGTAACAGCATGAGTCGTGTACTTGTGCCAGACTATCCGCTTGTTCTGGACTGCGGCCTCGAGCTCGCCGACGATCTTCATGTTGACGCCGCTGTGGACGATGATCACGTCGCGTCCGTCAGGTCCCTGCATTATTTTCGGCGGGTCGAGAACAACGTGGTGATGACCTCCGAGGATAAGGTCTACGCCGGACACCTTCTCGGCAAGGCGGTAGTCTCCGTCAAGCCCCTGGTGACTCAGCAAAACGACGATATCGACCAGCGGACGGACCATGTTGACATACTTCTGAGTCGATTCGACCGGGTCAAGGAAGTTGAAGCCGAGCCCTGAACCTATCTGGTAGCCGGAGTTCAGAGAGTTGTCGTTGGCGACGCCGACCACACCGATTTTGAGAGTCCCGCTCATCATGATCATGTAGGGCGAAACGACATCCATCAGCCCCTTGTTCGAGCTCTCCTCGAAAAGGTAATTCGCGGTCAGGACCGGGAATCCGCCGACCTTCCGATACGCCGAAACAAAGCCGGTCGTACCGTTGTCGAACTCGTGGTTACCTAAGACCATCGCGTCCAGGCCGAGCTTTTGAAGCGAGATCAGCTCGACCTCACCTTTGTAGAGGTTGAACTGCGGCGCACCCTGGAACGGGTCTCCGCTGTCGAGGTAGACCACAGGCACATGGTAAGATTCATGCTTCCTGCGGATCTCGTCTATCACCGTCTTGGCACGCGCAACTCCGCCTGCATTCGTAAGCCCGGGACGGTAATCCGAGTAATTGCAGACACCGTCGCGGTTGAGATCCTCACTCTCCGCCCCCGCCTTGATCAACGCCTGCTTGTATTCGTTGTCGGAACCGTAATTTTCACGAAGTACCGGCTTCCCGTCTGCGTCGAGCCAGGTACTGTAATATGAATCGTAAGGATAATCGCACTTTTTGTTGAAGTTTTTATCGAAAACCAGAGCGCAGTCGTCGAAACCGCAGATACTGTCATTGTTCAGGTCCTCCGACTTGTCGCAAAGCCCGTTGCCATTGGTGTCCCAGCACATGTAGACCTTCTTGTTGCTCTCCTGCGCCCAGCAGTCACCGACATCGCAGCCGTGGACCCCGTCGACATCCTCTTCCTCGTCACAGATGTTGTTTCCATTTTTGTCCCAGCAGCGCTGACAGTCGAGGATATCGCAGACTCCGTCTTCGTTGATATCCTCGATAACAAGCCCCTTTGCGATCGAATTCGGAGCGTAATAGCCCTTCGCCTTCAGATCATCCTTGGTGTAGGAGACGTATCTGCCGTTCTCGTAAATCTGGATCTTTCCGGTCTCGGTCTCGAAGGCTCCGTTGCAGTACGAAATCCCGTCGAAGTCAAGATCCCAGCAGAACGGAGTACTCGACGCAAGCCCCATGTCGCGGTCGAACATATTCGGCTCCATCCAGAACGGAAGGTACTTGGCGTGTGTATCGGTCGTGTGGATAAAAACCAGCTTCTGCGGGATCTCCGCATCGACCGGAGCCTCACCGTAACTCTTCCCCGTACACGAGGTCAGGAGCACTGCACCGACCAGAGCAAAAAGAATTGATTCTAGCTTCATGGGTCACTCTCTAAATCAAACTTCAACCTGAGAAATCAAAGATCGACGCTATTCAACTGCCGCAGCGACAAAATCCGCTTCCGATCTCGGAGCAAGCTGGAATGCGCTGTAGGAATAGATAAGGATACCTGAAATCGAGTCGAACTTTACGCCGATGCTTCTGTCGCCGGAGTAGTAGTAGAGTTCCTTTGCGACTGAAAGGTTTCCGGTAACTTCAAAAGCACCGTGACCAAGGTTGTTGTTTGTAACTTCGACATTCTTGACCTTAACAAGAACGCTCTCGTACTTCTCGGCATCCTCACCGTGGTTGGTCGTCGGCTTCCATTCATCGCCGTCTTTCGCATAAGGTGTCGAGATCTTTGAAGGATCATCGATCTCTGCCGGAGCAGGAAGATCCGCCGTGCCGATCTTTTTGACGTTTTCAACAGAGGTAACAGAGATCTGCGTGCTGTCGTAATACTCGTCGACTGCGCCGGTGATCTCAAGCTTGTCACCTATCGCATAGGCATCTACTGCCGCCTTACCCTTTATATAAACGTAAATTCCGGTGTAAGGCTGAGCCTGTTCAATAATTTCAGAGACATACAACCCTTTGATCGCTGTGTTCTCGTGGGTCGTGCTGTCCTGATCGTAGGCAACTGCGGTAACAACAGACTCGCTGAGCGTCACAGTCGTTCCCTTTGCGACCTCTCCCTTCTGGATCGCAGTGATCCCGGCATCAATGACTTTAACATCAAAATCATCAATGGATCTCGGAGCAAGCTGGAACGCATCGTACGAATAGATGAGAATTCCGGAAATCGAATTGAACTTGACACCTTCACTTCTGCTGCCGTTGTAGTAGAAAAGCTCCTTGCTGACCGAGAGGTTGCCCGAAACTTCAAAGCTGCCGTGACCGATGTCGGATTTGGTGATCTCAACATCCTTGACCTTAACAAGAACGCTCTCGTACTTTTCGGCATCCGCACCGTGGTTGGCTGTCGGAGAATACTCCTCTCCGCTCAGTTCGTAAGGAGTTGCGATCGTTGAAGGATCCGCGATTTCTGCCGGAGCTGGGATATCTGCCGTGCCGAGCTTCTGAATGCTGTTGTTGTCCGTTACCGTAACCTGAGAGCTCTCGTAATGCTCACCGTAGACTCCGGTCACCTCGATCTTATCGCCGGGATTGAACTCACCGATTTTCGCCGTGTTTTTGATGAAGACGTAGATCCCGGAGTTGGGAGCCGCCTTGTCGATAAGCTCGGATACATACAATCCCTTGATCGCAGTATTCTCGTGAGTCGAGTTGTCCTGATTGTAGGCAACTGCAACAACCACGCACTCGAAAGTGACCTCGGTATCCTGCGGGATGAGTCCTGTCTGCATATCGACGATCGTCCCTTTGACTACAGGGATACCGGTATCGCCGTCAGGGTCTACTATATCACCATCAGGGTCGACCGTATCATCATCGATCTCTCCTGTGTCGCCGTCAGGAACAACAGTGTCTCCAGAGTCAGTCTGATCGTTGTCGCCGGTGTCGGTAATGTCATTGTCGTTACCGGGTTTTTCTTTACCGCCGTCTCCGCCTCCGCACGCAACAAGTGCAAGGCACGCAAAAATCGCAATAAAAAGCAGATAAGTAATTTTTTTCATGATATCCTCCTGATTAAGTGTAAATAAGCGTTGCCTAAAGCGGAAAATTTTACGCATCTTTGACAGAAATGGAAAAAAAAACAGTCCCGCCGTTATTTTACCTATTTTTATTGACACGAAACAAGTTTTGACTAGAATGTTCGGCAATGTTGCGGGGTAGAGCAGCTGGTAGCTCGTCGGGCTCATAACCCGAAGGTCATTGGTTCAAATCCAATCCCCGCGACCATTTCTTTTAAAACTAATCACATTTCACTTCGGAGGCTCAAATGAACAAGGCTGAGGTGCTTGACTATCATCGTTTACCAGTTCCCGGCAAGCTTGAAGTCGTTCCTTCAAAAATCTGCAAAACGCAGCAGGATCTTGCGCTGGCATACACACCCGGAGTAGCCGTTCCGTGTCTGGAAATCGCCAAAGACGAGTCACTTGCCTACGAATACACCGGAAAAGGCAACCTGGTCGGCGTCATCAGCGACGGTTCAGCCGTGCTCGGACTCGGGAACATCGGCGCACTGGCAGGCAAACCCGTCATGGAGGGGAAATCGCTCCTCTTCAAGCGCTTCGCGGACATCAACTCCTTCGACATCGAGATCGACGAGCACGATCCTGATAAATTCGTGGCGATCGTCAAGTCGCTGGAGCCCACCTTCGGCGGCATCAACCTTGAGGACATATCCTCT
>JAGAAT010000163.1 GCA_017615095.1 bacterium | reverse complement strand
CGTGCGGTTTTCGAGGTCGGGCTCGGAGGAAGGCTCGACGCAACAAACGTCATCGAAGGTCCGAAAACGGATCTTATAACTTCGATCGGTCTGGATCACACACATATCCTCGGCGATACGCTTGAAAAGATAGCCGTTGAAAAGCTCGGTATCGTGAAAGAGGGCGATTCTGTCTTTATCGCAAGCAGTGCCGACCCCGGTTTCGACAGGTGGATGGAGGATTATGCCATATCACGCGGAGCGGCGCTCGTAGCAGATGAAAAACATGGTTATGATATTGAAATCAAAGGTGAAAATTTCAGTACAGAACAGATAAAGGATATAAATCTTGCGATAAATGCAACGCTCTGTGCAGAGAATTATTCGATAAAGATCCCGGATTTCTCGAAGATGCGTCTGCCCGGCCGTTTCGAGAGGATCGTAGACAACGTGATCGTTGACGTCGCCCACAATCCTCCGGCAATGGAGGCTTTGAGCGGTTTCGTAAAGAGCAGGGGACTGAAAACGGTTGTCCTTTTCGGTGCCCTCAAGGATAAGGCGATAAGCCAACTTCTTGATATTATTGGTAAATTTTCAGACAATATTTTCGTTGTCTCGCTGACTGAGGAGAACAGGAGCACGACCGTTCAGGATATCATTGACGCCGCTCCGGAATCGGTTGCGGGCAAACTCAGGTATGCTGAGAGCGATGAAAAGACGATTTTCGAGGCTTGGAAATTCGCGGAAGAGAACAAACTTGAGCTTCTTGTTTGCGGCAGTTTTCACACAGTTGAGAAATTTATCCGTCAATTTTGTCAAAAGCCTTGAAAAATCGGCATTTTTCAGTATCTTTCTGCGTTTCTTTTATTAATTGTTGTATCCGGTGATAAAAATGAATGAAAAAATTGAAAATTTAAGGGTCCGCTTCAAAGAAAAAATGGCTTCTATCAGCCAGAAAGATGCATTGGAACAGCTCAGGGTCGGTTTTATGGGAAAGAAGGGCGAATTTACCGCTCTTCTCAAGGACATGAAGGATATGCAGGATGACGCCCGCAGGCAGTTCGGTCAGCTGGTCAACAGCGTCAAGGCGGAGTTCGAACGTGCGATCGTCGAGAAGGCACGCGAGATCGAGGCTGCGGAGATCGCGAAAAAGACCGAGAGCGAATGGGTCGATATAACGTGGCCGGAAGAGCCGCTTCAGGGCTCAGCGCATCCGCTTTCCATCGTCAGGGCTGAGCTTGAGGATCTCTTCACTTCGCTCGGATTCGACATCATGGATGGTCCGGAGATGGAGGAGGAGTACTTCAACTTCAACGCTCTCAACATTCCGGAAGATCACCCGGCAAGAGATTCTCAGGATACCTTCTGGCTTAAAAACGGTAAGCTTCTCAGAAGCCAGACTTCGCCGGTCCAGATCCGCGGGATGCTTGCAAAGAAGCCGCCCATAAAGTTCGTCTGCCCCGGGAAAACCTACAGAAACGAGGCAGTTGACGCCAGCCACGAGCATTCGTTCCATCAGTGCGAAGGTCTCGTTATCGACAAGGGGATCACTGTTTCACATCTGGTTTTCACCTTGCAGCAGATCATTTCGAGCATCTTCGGAGAAGAGGTCGAGATCCGTCTCAGACCCTCCTTCTTCCCCTTCGTCGAGCCTGGATTCGAGCTCGATTTCAAGTGCAGGATCTGCAAAGGTAAGGGTTGCAGCGTCTGCAAGCAGACAGGCTGGATCGAGTATCTCGGCTGCGGTATGGTCCATCCGCAGGTCCTGAAAAACTGCGGGATCGACCCTGAAATTTATTCGGGATTCGCTTTCGGCGGCGGTATCGAGAGGCTTGCGATGATGAAGTACGGTATCGATGATATCCGTCACTTCCACGGCGGCGATCTGCGCTTCCTGAAGCAGTTCTGACCTTTAGCTTGTCTTTGATTTTCAAATAACGGAGGCAACGTATGGCAAAATCAGAAACCTGTACGCTTTACGACCTGCTTAAAAATCCGAGTCTCGAGCTCTCGACGGAAAATATGAGCGAACAGGAGCTCAAACGCGTCGAGGTGACCGACAGCAAGGTTCAGGTCGTCGGTCTTTCGATTGCCGGTTTCGTGGCGCATCTCTATCAGCACCGAGTCCAGCTTTTCGGAAAGAGCGAGATGGATTACCTCGAGACGCTCTCCGAAGAAAAACGTCTTGAAATGTCTGAGATATTTCTTCGTGAGAAGCCGGTCGTCGTTATATTTACAGCTCCGCGCAGACCTCCGGAATACTTCAGGAAAATCGCTGACAAATACAACGTTCCGCTGCTTTCGACAAAGATGATTTCAAGTGTCTTTCTGGATTACGTCCGCGAAATCCTGGAGGCGATGTTGGCTCCGAAGATCTCTCTTCACGCCCAGCTCATCGATCTTCTGGGTGTCGGGATGCTCATCATGGGAGAGAGCGGGGTCGGAAAGAGCGAGATCAGTCTTGATCTCGTAATGCGCGGTCACAAGCTGATCGCCGATGATTATGTCGAAGTCAAGCGCGTCTACCCGAACCGTCTGATCGGACACTGCAACGAGATCGGAAAGAGTCTCATCGAGATCAGGGGCATCGGGCTCGTAAACCTTCAGCAGATGTTCGGCGTTACATCGGTCGGCGTCGAGAAGGAGATCGACTGCATAGTCCGCCTTGTCTCGTGGGATGAGAGCCACAACTTCGATTACGAGCGTGTCGGCGACAAGATAAACTACTACGAGATCCTCGGCGTGATGAAGGCATACTATGTCATACCGATCAGAAACGGATCGAACCTCAGTT
>JAGAAT010000162.1 GCA_017615095.1 bacterium | reverse complement strand
TCTGACGTAGTGAGGCATCTCGAACGGGATCACCATCGAAATTTCGACAAGCCCGCCGATCCCGCCGTCCTCCTTGTACCACGGAGCCTGGTAGATCATCTTTTTCTTGCCGTTTTTTTCGATCGTGTAGACATTGGAATGGTCGTTTTTCATCATATCCGTCATTTTGTCGATCGATGCCTGCTGATGGCATTTCATAAGGTTTTCGCCGATCATGCTCCTGCCGCCGGAAAGGGCGTTGCACGCGGCTTCGTTCATATCCAGAATGTTTCCTTCGGTATCCATGACGGTTATCGCGGCACCGAATTTATCGACCCAGTCTCTAAACATTTTCCTCTCCCCTATTCACACGGTTTCCTGGTGCACATGCCGCTTCCAGAGTTTTCGGCAGATGGCGTGCAGGTGTAGTTTTCCGGACAGTCCGAAGGCTTTGAGCAGGTTTTTGTGCCGCAGAACGAGCCCTGACTGTTTGTTTTGCAGATCATACCGGGGTTGCAGTCGTAGTCGGTGAGGCAGCCTCTCATGCAGTAACCGAAAAGGCATGAAACAGGATCATCCTCGCCGAGACTCGGGCAGTCAGCCGTGTAGTTGCAGCCGTTGCACTGACCTGACGGAGATTTCGGAGAGCATGTCAGAGAGCCTCCGCAGTCGGAGTTCTCGGCGCAGAAGAAGGCGCCTTCGCTCTTGTCGGCGCAGTAACCGTTTTTGCAGACAAAACCTGACGGACAGGTTTGGACGGTTTTAGGCTGGCACTTTCCGTTCTTTTCAACTGTTCCCTCGTCGCAGACGCATGTCGGGACACCGAGCTTTTTCTCGCATTTTGTCCTGTTTGTTTCGCCGCACGGATTCGGTTCGCAGCTTGAAACACAGCTTCCGTTTATGCAGGCTTCGCCCTGATTCGGGCAGCTTCCGCCGGGATTTGTCTCGGAACACGCAGTTTCGTGGCACTCGAGCCTGTTGCAGTATCCGTAACCATCTTCACCCATCTTGCAGACCGTTCCGCCGAAGCAGTCTTCGTTGCTGTAGCACTTTTTCTGAGCGCAGTAGCCGAGTGACGTACACTTTCCGTAAGGGCAGTCGTCATCTACGGTGCACTCCAGAGCGCATGTTCCGAAATTCTCCATGCACTGTGTGTTTCCGGGGCAGTCGCTTGCGGCGGTGCAGCCCATGCATACTCCGCCTGCCGCGCCGGGAGATGAACAGTAGGAGGTCGCTTCTTCGTTAAACTCACGGCAGTCGCTGTCTTTGACGCACTGTTCGTTGCTGAGATCCTGCGGAAGACAGTATCCCCTGAGGCACTGCATACCGTTCGGACAGACATCATAAACTATCAGATTGCACTTTCCGGTTTCGTCCTCCGTGAAGTTCTCGTTGCACTCACAGTGGTAACCGGCATTGCTGTTGTCGGCTACACATTTGTTTTTGTTAAGAGTTTTGCACGGTTTTGTCCTGCACGGGTTGTCGGCGCTCATCACGCACTCGTTTCCTGAGAGTTCGTAACCGGCGTCGCATTTGCAGGTTCCGTTGACATTCGTCGAATTAAGCGGGCAGCACTTTCCGCTGCTCATTTGAAGCGGGCTGTCGCACTGGCAGAAGGCTTCGTCGTTTTTTGTTGTGCAGGTGCTGTTTTCAGGGCAGGTATAGCCGGCGCAGCGGTCTTTTATGCATGTTCCCTGCTGGCAGATAAAGCCATCTTTGCAGTAACCGCCAAGACCTTCGAGCGTATTTTCGGAGCACTCCGCGATACATTTTCCGGGCTCCTCCTCAAGTTCGACGTAATAGGTGTCGCATGTGCATTTTCCGCCTTTGTTCGATGAATGCGGCTGGCAGCAGAGACCGTCGGAAGAGTAGTAGGATGCATCGCAGACGCAGGTGTAGGATGTTCCGTTGTTTTCAGGCATACATCTTGTTTTGTGTGCAGCCTGGTTTTCTGCGGTGTCGCACGGATTCGGCGAGCAGATACCGCTTTCGGCTGGATCGGTATCCGCAGTTCCCTGCCGGTCGGAATCATTCACCTCCTGACTGCCGGAATTTCCGGACGAGCAGGCAAGGCAGAGAAGCAGCGCCAAAAACAAAATAGAGAGTTTTTTCATGTGTTTCCTCCCGAATAATAACATTTCCGAATCCTTTATTTGCAGGGGATCCTAGTGCAGTAACTGCCTTCAGAAGGATCAGCCGACTGCGTGCAGGTGTAGTTTGCAGGGCAGTCGGAAGAGGTCGAGCAGCTCTTGATGCCGCAGAAATGACCAGAACCGCTAGCTTTGCAGACCATTCCGGCATTGCAGTCTCCGTCGGAGCTGCATATCCTCATGCAGTAACCGTAAAGGCATCTGACGGCATCATCTGTGCCTCCTCCCGGACAATCCGACGCGTATGAACAGCCGTGGCACTGACCAGAAGGAAGGCTCGCCGATGTGCATGTGAGCTCTCCGCCGCAATCGGAATCTTCAGCGCAGAAGAAGGTCCTGTCGTTTGTGTTTGCGCAGTAACCGCCTTTGCACTCAAAGCCAGAAGGACAACCTGCTTCGGAATCGTTGATCTCGGGATCGCTGTCGTCCGCCGCATCATCAGCATCTGACGGCTCAACGGGGTTTGGATCGTTTACAGCCTCAGAGTCTGAACCGCTCCCTCCGTCCGCAGCGTTGTCAGCATCGGATGCAGGTTCAGAGCTGTCAGGCTCTTCCGTTTCGTCTGCATCAGGCACGGAAGCGGAATCGGGCTCTTCTATCGGATCGGCATCCTGAAATCCGTTATTGTCGGCATCGTCAGCCTCGCCGCCGTCGGAATTTCCAGACGAACAGGCAAAACAAAAAAGCAGTGCAAAAATCAAAGCAAAAAGTTTTTTCATCTATTACCTCCATAAAAATTTTTAACAAATTCAGCCACTTCATCTACAGATTTCTGAACGGTGGTCTTGTCAGGTCCCTCTGCCATGACGCGCATGACAGGCTCAGTCCCGCTGTAACGGACGAGCATCCTTCCGCCTGAAAGCAACGCCTCCTCAGCGCTGATTTTGTCGAGCAGACCCGGGATCTTCTCAAGCGGGATCTTTTCACCGGGGATCTTCACCTTGACCTGGATCTGCGGAAAGAGCTCTATCCCGTCAGCAAGCTCGGAGAGCCTTTTGCCGGTCTCACTCAGTATTTCGAGCAGGACAAGCGCCGCGATGATGCCGTCACCCGTCGGATTTATCTCCGGGATGATGATGTGACCGCTGTTTTCGCCGGCAAGCGCCAGCCCTTCCGCGCTGATTTTTTCAAAGAGATAACGGTCGCCGACATCCGTTCTGGCAACGGCGATGCCGCACTCGCGAAGGTGCTTTTCCAGACCGGAGTTGGTCATCACCGTGACAGCGACAGTGCGTTTGTTCAGCTTCCCGAGACGGTCGAGATGCTTTGCCAGAATGCCGATCAGCTTGTCGCCGTCAACGACTCTGCCGCGCTCGTCGATCGTGATCAGCCTGTCACCGTCGCCGTCGAGGGCAAAGCCGATATCTGCCTTCCGCTCCGCAACACGCGCCGCCAGGACCTCGGGATGAAGCGCACCGCAGTTGTCGTTTATGTTGAGCCCGTTCGGCTCGCAGAAGTTATAGTCAACGCTCAAATTATCGAATTTACCGAATATACCCTTTGCGACCTCGGCAGTAGCACCGTTTGCGCAGTCAACGCAGATCTTGAAATTCGAACCGGAAAGCGCGGCGAAGCGGGTCCTTAAACGCTCGATGTACTCAGAAGTCGGCGAAGATGCCGCAAACGCCCTTCCGATGAGGGCATCGACCGGTTTTTCGATATTTTGATCATCGAAAAAGAGCGCTTCGATCTCCAACTCCTGTGCATCGTTGAGCTTTGAGCCGTTTTCATTGAAAATTTTTATGCCGTTGTCGCCGAACGGATTGTGACTTGCCGATATGACGATGCCGAAATCGCAGCCGTGAGTACGGACGAAATCACTGACGACCGGCGTCGGCACCACCTTGAGATCAATGACGTTCCCGCCGGCGCTCATAATGCCGGAACTGACCGCGAAACTAAGCATCTGTGAGGAGATCCTCGTGTCCGTACCGATCGCTGCTGTGATCTGCGGTGTCGGTTTCTGCGCCCTGAACCAGCGTGTGATCGCCCTGCCTATTACCGCCGAAGTCTCGGGTGTAAGCGGATAAACATTTGCCTTTGTCCTGATCCCGTCGGTTCCGAAAAGTTGTTTTTTTGCCATTTTGACTCCTGTGTTCTATTGAAATCCAAATAACTATGCAAACATCAAAAACCTGCGCTTTATACTCGAATTTTTTGGAAAATCCATGCGTTTCAGCAATACCGGAGCGTCTCGGATCAGATACGGCGCGGTTTTGAGACTACGGACAGCGCCTGTCAGCCGACAAACTTGTATCCGTTATCTTCGATCACTTTGCGGACTGCCGCTTCGTCAAATTCGCCAGAAAGAGTGAGTTTTGCTTCGCCTTTTTCGTGGCTCGTTGCCGCGCTCTGAATGAATGGGAGTTCTTCGAGCACTTTTTTGACTCTCGCTTCGCAGTGCGGGCACATCATTCCTTCGATTTTTACCGTTTTTTCCATTTTTCTACTCCTTTTTCCGTTAAATTTTTCCGATATTTCCCTTTTTAGTTCTGCTGATGAAAAGCCTAATGTTTTAAGATGTTTATCGTGATTTATGGTGTATATTCCGAATAAATTCAGTCTGAGTGCGTTCATGCAGACTGTGAAACTTGAAAGACTCATAGCCGCTGCACCTATCATGGGGTTCATTTTCCAGGTGAAAAGTCCTGCGGCAAGGGGGATGCAGACGACATTGTAGAAAAACGCCCAGAAAAGATTTTCGTGAATGTTTTTAAGAGTTTTTCTGCTTAAACGGATCGCCGCCGCTGCATCTTTGAGAGAGCTGTTCATAAGCACTATGTCAGCGCTCTCTATCGCGATGTCAGTCCCTGCACCTATTGCGATCCCTGTGTCAGCCTTTGTGAGAGCCGGTGCGTCGTTGATCCCGTCACCTACGAAAGCGACTTTTCCATATTTCTGCATCAAAACTATTGCTTCGGCTTTTTCTTCGGGCATGACTCCAGCGATGACCTCGTCAACTCCCGCTTCCTGGCCTATTGCATGTGCTGTGCGTTCGTTGTCGCCAGTGAGCATGAAGACCTTAAGCCCCATTTTGTGAAGCTCACCTATCGCTTCGGCGGAGTCATGCTTTATTGAATCTGCGACCGCGATGATCCCCAGAAAAGAGTCGTTTTCGGCAAAATAGAGCGGGGTTTTGCCTTCCTTGGCCAGCTTTTGATAAAAATCTTCAATAAAATCAGAAGTTTTTGTAAATTCTGATATATATTTTCCGCTTCCTCCTCGAAGGATCCTGTCTTCAAATTTCGTTTCTACTCCGTTACCCGGAAGAATGCGGAAATCTGTCGTTTCAAGCTGTTTTATCCCCG
>JAGAAT010000161.1 GCA_017615095.1 bacterium | reverse complement strand
ATTTCACGCATATTTTTATCGTCAAAAGAGATATATTTTTTTTCTGGGAAAACCATTTTCGCCAAAGTTGTTTTTCCGCTCTGTCTCGGTCCGGTAACAGCGACTACCGGAAACTGCGAAGCCAGACGCTTCAGTGTTTTTTCCGCTTTTCTTTCAATCATGATTCCTCCGACAAAAAATGCGACGCATTATAATTTAGGAAATTCTAAAGTCAACATATAGTAAATTATAAAGTTTGGGTGTCGTAAAATTTAAAGTTTTGTTCATGGTTCAGGCCGGCTTCGTTTTTAACCGCCTCGAATTGCACACGGTTAAAATCAGGATGGTCAGGAACCGAAGACTCAGCAACCACAATGCCAGGAATCGAGCAAAGTCGAAATGATTTGCGGGAGAGCTGAATGCCAAAAGGCAGACTGAGAGGGTTTCACAAAATAATGGGTTGATTTTTCAGAAAATTTCTACGGTTAGATCCTGATCCTTTTGAGTGAAATGCAGCGGCGCGTCTCGACATCGAAATCGGCGATCAGCCCCTCAAGCACAAGCCCATCCTTGCACGGATCGCACCTTTGCTGGGTGTCTGTCAGAAAGCCGTGGATGCTCTGCTGCGCATCAAATCCAAGCACTGAAACAAAGCTCCCGCAGCGTCCGAGATCGGAGATGTAACCCATTCTGCAGGCGATGATCTTTTCGTCGGAGGTCTGGACGTGGGTATGCGTGCCGACGACCAGTTCGACCTTGTCGGAGAGGTAGATGCCGAGCGCCTCCTTCTCTGCGGTAGCCTCTGCGTGGAAATCGACGACTATCAAGTCTGCCCCCTCTTCGCGAAGCGCTGCGATCTCGGTTTCAGCTTTGAAAAATGGCGACTCCATCGGCGGCATGAAGACCCTGCCAAGAAGGTTCAGAACGCCGACTTTCACCCCTTTCCCGCTGTGCCGGAAGAGGAACCTGCCGCTCCCCGGAAGTGTGTCGGGATAGTTCGCAGGTCTCAGGATATTGGGATATCTGCCGATGAAACCGGCTGTTTCAGGGCGGTTCCAGATGTGGTTGCCGGATGTTATGACATCGACTCCTGCCGCCAGGACCGCCTTGGCATTCGCCTCGATGAGCCCGAAGCCGCCGGAAGCGTTCTCGCCGTTGGCTACGACCATATCGACCGACTGCTCAGCAATAAGCGCGGACAGCTTTTCGCGGACGACACTCCGACCGGAACGGCCGATAAGATCTCCGAGAGTCAGGATCCTGAACTGCATGGACTACTGAGCTGTCGCTGTGACTCTTGTTTCGCGGATGACGACGACCTTGATCTGACCCGGGAACTGCAACTCCTTCTCGATCTTCTTCGCGATATCCGTTGCCAGGACGTATGCATTGTCGTCGCTTACCTTCGTTGTGTCGACAAGGACGCGGAGCTCTCTTCCAGCCTGGATAGCGAATGACTTTTCAACTCCGTCGAACGAGGTCGCGATGTTCTCGAGATCGGTAAGTCTCTGGATGTATGCCTCAGCCATTTCGCGTCTTGCTCCAGGTCTCGCGCCGCTCAGTGCGTCGGCTGCGGAGACAATGAAGTCGAGCGTAGATTCAGGTTTGACCTCGCCGTGGTGAGCCGCGATAGCATTGCAGATCTTGTGGGGTTCACCGTACTTTTCGGCAAGCTTTGCACCGATCGATGCGTGGCTTCCCTCGATCTCGTGGTCAACCGCCTTGCCGATATCGTGAAGCAGACCTGCTCTTCTCGCAGTCTTCACGCTGTATCCGAGCTCGGTAGCGATCTCACCGGCAAGGAAAGCGGTCTCCATCGAGTGGCGCCAGACATTCTGACCGTAGCTGGTACGGTATTTAAGTCTGCCGACCAGAAGGACGAGCTCTGGATGAAGCTTGTGGATCCCGAGATCGAAAACAGCCTGGTCGCCGGCATCCTTGATGCTCTTCCAGACATCCTTCGTGCAGGCTTCGAAGACCTCCTCGATCCTGCCGGGATGGATCCTGCCGTCTGCAATGAGCTTCTGGAGCGTCAGTGCTGCGATCTGACGGCGGATCGGGTTGAAATCGCTGACGACAACGGCTTCAGGCGTATCGTCGATGATAAGATCGACGCCCGTTACAGCCTCGATAGAGCGGATGTTCCTTCCTTCGCGGCCGATGATCCTGCCCTTCATTTCGTCATTCGGAAGGCTGACCGTAGTGACGGTATTCTCGACGACATACTCTCCGGCATAGCGCTGGATCGCAGTCGAGAGGATCTCCTTGCTCTTCTTTTCGGCATCCTCAAGGAACGCCTCTTCGATCGCCTTGATCTTCTTCGCTGCGTCGTGCTTAGCCTCCTCTTCGAGCTTCTGGATGAGCTCCTCCTTCGCCTCGTCCTGAGTCATTCCGGAGATCCTTTCAAGCTCTTTTTCAACGTTGGCAAGACTCTCCGTGAGCTTCGTCTGCTGCTCTGCAAGTGCCGCCTCGGTATCCTTCTGGCGCTTTTCGATCGTCTTGAACTCGCGCTCTCTAGCGATGTTGATCTCATCACGCTGGTTGATCTGCTCTTCGCGTTTGTTCAGACGCCTTTCGCGCTCCTTGAACTCCTTCAAAACATCCAACTTGGAATTTTCTGCGACCTTTTTGCCCTCGAGGATCTCCTCTTGAGCACGGATCTCTGCCTGTTTGATGACCTTTTCAGCTTCACTTTTTGCATCGTTGAGTGCCTTGTTAGCCTCCTCCATTTTGTTTTTGAAGACGAGCTGTCTAGTCAAATGCCAAAGCAGAGCTCCCAAACCAATTCCCAAAATCAGGAATAGAGCCTCTTTCATAATGTACTCCTGTTCATGTTATATGATAAAATGCCTACGCTCAGTCAGAACCGCATCCAATCTGACGTCGAACGGGCCGGAAAACCCAGGTTCAACGATCTGGAAATCGAATGCGACACCGACCGAGTGCGCCCTTTTGTTTTTAAATTTCAACGTTGTGTCGTAGTAACCGCCGCCATAGCCTATACGCTCGCATTTCTCCGAAAAGGCGACTCCAGGAACTACGAAAAGGTCGATCTTTTCGATCTCTATCTTCGGAAGACTCAGCTTCGGCTCTCTTATGCCGTATGCGCCGGGCTCGAAATCATCGAAGCTTTCAGCCTCATAAAAAGCGAGCTTTTTTGAATCCTGCTCCACCCTTGGAAAGAGAAAATGCCTGCCCGTTTTTTTGAAAAGCGGAAGGACATCGACTTCGTTTTTGATGGGCATGTAGAGCGCAACGAGCTCCGCTTCACAAAAAAAGTCAAATGAATCTAGCGATTTACAAATTACAGAGCTAAAAGATTCCACCTCTGATTCCGGCATACATTTCCGTTTTGCCAAAATCTCACGGCGGAGAATTGATTTCTCCAAAGTATCTAAAAGAGTCTTCCGACTCCCCCCAAAAAGGTATAAAATCTATATAAAACATCCTGTTACGGATGAGCGCGGCAACCTAATAAAAGAGAAAGGAAAAGTCAAGCCAACAGCGCCGTTTATTAAAAAAAAGTAAATTTTTCTCTGAAATTTGCCGATTTCTTTAAAATTTCCATAATACGGGGCGTATTTTAGGAGGAGGCCATGGACAAACCTAAAAAAAGCTTGATCTCGACAAAAGTGACATGCGCGAAGTGCGGAAAGGAATATTTTGTCTCATTCGTTGCAGACGGGCATCGCAACTACTACTGCGACGACTGTCTCAGGGAGATGCACTTCAACAGGAAACGCGGTGAAATCAAAAAGGTTTTCAACGACAAGCTGAAAAAATACGTCTACGAATTCATCTGCGATGTCTGCGAAACATTCCGCCGCGCCTCATACTACCCGAAACGTGAAAACGGCAAGATCTGGTGCAGAGAGTGCGAGGCGAACCACCGTCAGGAGCTGCAGAAGCAGCAGCGCGAGAACAGAAAGGTCATAATCGTCAACGAGGAACAGGCGGAAAAGGCGAAGAAAACCGAAAAAAACGATCCGTCCGGGAACTAACATCCACCGGCGTCAAAAAAGATGTCTGACGAAAACACCAGAAAATTTATGGATTACGCCCTCAGGCTCCTCGCACTCCGTGACGTTTTCAGCGGAGATCTGACCCGCAAGCTCAGGGAGAAGGGTGCCTCAGAAGAAGAAATAGAGACTATTGTCAGCAAGCTGCTCGACTTGAAGTATCTCGACGACGAACGGGTGCTCAAAAACTTTGCAAGAGAGGTCGCTTCACGCGGCAAGGGGGTAAACTACCTCAGGCAGAAGCTCTACGAAAAGGGGTGCGCGGACCTTTTGAAATCGGTCGACCTGAGCAGATTTTACAGCCGCGAAGAGGAAGTCAGTGCTGCGGTCGCGCTCATCGGCAAACTCGGAGAAAACGATCCTCAAAAACTTCAGCGGAAACTGGCTTCGAGAGGCTTTTCATACTCTGCAATAAGCGAAGCCATGGGGAAGATCAAAAATAAAAACGATTAGTTACTGGATAGAACTTATATATCTCACAAGATTTTCGGAATTTCCCCTGTCGGAGACGAATACAAAGTTGTTGCCCGTATTTTTCCAGTAGACGACCTTTTTGCCGTTCTCCTCACGCTCCTTTGCCAGACAGACGCCGTTGCGCTCCAGGGCGCACCTGCTGCCCTCGAAAAGACGCTGGAGCCTCTCGTTCTCCTTCGACAGGAAGAGCGTTCCGTCCACATCCTCTCCGCGCTGACCGGCATCACCGGCAAGTTTCAGTTTCGCAGTCGGGACAGCAGCGATCGTCGCGAGTTTCCGGCTCATCCTCATGTTGAGGCTCTCGATCTTTTTCAGGGTGTTTTTATCAAGGCTGAACTCAGAGGCAAGCTCCTGTCTGGCAGCCTGATCGTCGACAAATTCATTCGGGGAGACGTAGCTGTGAGCCGCCAAAAGCTCGTCGATTATCAGTTCGTTCGCCTTGTCCGTGTTGTTGATCGAGACGACAAAGGCAAGAAGGAGGCAGGCGAACGAGAAGACGGACGAGACTACAAGCGCTGTCGATTTCGTGACAAAAACATTCTTGAGCCACTGTAAAAACGAAACTTTTTTTCCGGCAGCCGTTTGATCGACAAGACGCATGAAGCCCTCCTTTTCGACAAACGAAAGCTTCTCGTTTTCCGCAAAAGCCCGTACCGCAGATTTAAGCCGGCAGATAGATTCGAACCTTCTCCTGCACCGTTCGCAGACCTTCAGATGCGCCGAAATCTCAGCACTGGTCTGATAATCGAGCTCGTTATCGGCAAACTGCTCGATAAACAGTTCGTTTACTCCGCAATCCTCACGCATTTTTCCTGTCCTTCTCCGAAATAATCCTCAATTCAACAGCCTCCCGCCTGAACATGCCGCGCAGCTGCGTCCTGGCACGGTGGAGCCTGCTCATTACCGTACCGACCGGAAGCTCAAGGATCTTCGCAGCCTCTTCGTAGGAGCAGCCCTCGACCTCGACCAGAACGACGACCTCGCGATAGCCTTGGGGGAGCGTTTCAAACGCAGTTTTCAGCTTCTCCTTCAAGATCGGATCGCTGAAATCCTCGGGAGCCGGCCGGAAGTCCAGAGGATCCGCCCCGTCGTCATCCGAAAAACAGGAGAATGTTGCCTCCCCCAGCACCGAATCACGCTTGATTTTGTTGATCCAGTTGTTTTTCAGGACACGGAAGATCCACGACTTGAAGTGCGACTCCTCGTTGTAGGGCTGCTGCTTCGAGAGAAGTGCCACGATCGTATCCTGCATCAAGTCCATCGCCTTCTCCCTGTTTCCGGTGATGAACAGCGCGTAGTTGAAAATCGT
>JAGAAT010000160.1 GCA_017615095.1 bacterium | reverse complement strand
CAGATGGAGGAGTCATGTGCACAAGTATTATTTCAAACAGAAAAAAAACGATCGTCGGATGGAATCTTGATATCATCGGCATGGAATACCGTGTACGCCCGGACAAACACGGGGTTTATATCGAAATAAACGATGCGAAAGAGGGGTGGCTGCCGCTTTTCGGGGCGAATTCCCGCGGTGATTTCGTCGGAATGCCGACCTGCTGGCCGTTTGACCGGAGAAGTGATCCGACAGGCGGAGAAGAGCACATCATTATGTTGGATATAGACCTTCTTCTGATGAAAAAAACGCTTCAGGAGATCAGGGAAATCGCTGAATCGGGGAGGGTGTGCAGTGTCCCGGGTGTTACATTTATGTCGTCTCTTTCCGATGCGGAGGGGAATCTCCTTCAGATAGTTCCGGGGCAGGGGTGTATCTATTTCCAGAAGCCTGAATACAAGGTGATGACGAACTTTTCGCCGTTTAAGATGGACAGCGAGACCCATCCTTGGATGGGGTGGGACCGCTATCAAAAGGCGGTCGGTATGCTGGAGGCTGCGGCAGACGATTTCGATATCGATGATTGTTTTGCTGTTCTGAAGGAGGTTTCCCAGATGGTCTGCCCTACGGTCGTGTCAATGGTTTATGATGTGACGGAAAGGACCGTTTACTGGTGCGAAAACAAAAATTGGGATCAACGGGAAAAGTTTGATTTCAGGAAGATCTAATCGGTAAGTACTGTCGGTGGAATAAAATCAACAAAAAGAGTCAGGAACTACGGTTCCCAAATGATGACACATTCGTCTGTGAAGCAGTGGCATACAAATTCTATGGCACTGGACGCCCAATCCGGAATACCGAAATTCTCCTGAACAAATTCTGCGAGCAGCTGGCACTGGTGCTTGCTGACGACCTGACGGCATTTGCCGTCGTACCACATGTAGTTGCCGAGCGCATTGCTTACGCAGCCGCAGGAATAGGTCTCGCCATCCGGTGTGCAGACGCCGTCGGAGTGATCGTCGTCAAGACATCTGTTCGGATTGCACGGATCTACAGGCTGTACAGGATTTTCGCCGGTAGAATCACCGGAGTCAGTTGAATCACCGGAATCGGTAGAATCACCGGAGTCGGTTGAATCACCGGAATCGGTAGAATCACCGAAATCGGTAGAATCGCCGGAATCAGTCGAATCGCCGGAATCAGTCGAATCGCCGGAATCAGTCGAATCACCTGAGTCGGTAGAATCACCTGAGTCGGTAGAATCACCGGAATCGGTCGAATCCCCGGAATCAGTCGAGTCGCCGGAATCGGTAGAATCACCTGAATCAGTTGAATCGCCGGAGTCAGTCTTGTCGCTGTCCGTGTCGGCAGCATCGTTGTCAACAGTGTCGTTGTCAGCGTCATCTATAGACGGTTTGTCGTTGGGGTCGCAAGCGGTCGTAAAGAAAATCGCCGCAAAAATCACAAAAATAAAAAATACTTTTTTCATTTCCTTCTCCATCAAAATATAAAATGAGCCAAAATGGGCGGTATTATAGTGAAAAATGGCAAAAAAGCAATACCTTACCTTATCTATTTATTGTGTTATGCAGGAAATCGCGGTTTTTAATTGAAGCTGAAGTACCATTCGGTGCCGGTCGGCGTATCCTGAATCGAGATACCTTTGGCTGCGAGCTCTTCTCTCATTTTGTCGGCGAGCTCGAAGTTCTTTTCGGCGCGGTATGTTTTGCGCTTTTCGATGATCTCTTCGATATCTTCACGTTTGATACCGTAACGGTTGAGCTGGATCTCTTTGATTTCATTTATGATTTCTTGCGGATCTCTGAGGAGGACGCCGAGTACCTGACCAACCTCTCTGATCGCCTCAGCGAAGCCTGCGCACTCGTCTGCCGCGGGGCGTGTCTTCTTTGAAACAAGGACTTCGTTGAGGTATTTAAAGAGCGAAAATAGCGCTGCTACGACTCTTGCACTGTTAAAATCGTCATCCATAGAATCTTTAAATTCGTTAATAAATTCAACTGCTTTTTCGTTTCTGACAGGCTTGGTCGCCTTCGCTGCGAACTGGTTGAGCTGGGCGAGCGTGTTGTAGAAGTAGCATATCTTCTTTTCGGTTTCGCGAAGGTTCGCCATCGAGAAATCGATCGGTGTGCGGTAGTGCGTCGAAAGCATAAAGTAGCGCAGAACTTCGGCGTGATACTGTTTCAACGCATCCTCGACGGTGATGAAATTGTGGAGCGATTTGCTCATTTTTTCGCCTTCTACGGTGAGGAAGCCGTTGTGGACCCAGTACTTCGCGAAGGGCTTCCCGGTCGCGCATTCAGCCTGGGCGATCTCGTTTTCGTGGTGAGGGAAGATGAGGTCTCTGCCGCCTGCGTGGATATCGAACGAGTCGCCGAGGTACTTCGTGCTCATCGCGCTGCATTCGATGTGCCAGCCGGGTCTGCCTTCTCCCCACGGGCTTTCCCACTTGGGTTCACCAGGTTTTGATGCTTTCCAGAGCGCGAAATCGAGCGGGTTCCGTTTGTTTTCATCGACATCGAAGCGTGTGCCGCTGATCATCTCGTCGAGTTTTCTGCCGCTCAGCTTGCCGTAGCCTTTGAACTTTTCTACAGCGAAGTAGACGCTGCCGTCCGGAGCTGGGTAGGCGTAACCCTTTTCGACTAGTTTTTGGATCATCGCGATGATTTCCGGAATGTGCTCCGTCGCCTTGGGCTCGACATCTGGTCTTGCCAGGCTGAGGGCGTCCATTGCACGGTAAAAAGCAGCGATGTTCTCTTCTGTAAGTTCACAGAAGCTGATGTTCCGCTCGTTTGCACGGGCGATGATCTTGTCATCGACATCTGTGAAGTTTCTGACGTATGTGACGGAATAACCACAATATTTCAAGTAGTTTACAAGAATGTCAATGGCGACTTCCTTTCTTGCGTGCCCAATGTGCGGCTTGTCGTAAACTGTCATTCCGCAGGCATAAATACCGACATGTTTTTCCTGAAGAGGAACGAAATCCTCTTTTTTTTCGCTTAACGAGTTGTAAATTCTAAGCATCTTTGCCTCCCTTCTGCAATTTCGCGAAATTATAGGCTGTTTCTGTAAATTTCAATGATATCCGCTTTAGAGAGCCTCTTCAGCCCGCCGATCCCGTGGTATTTGAGGGCTGAATCCGCCATCTCCTCAAATCTGGAGTCGTCGATCCCGAGCTCGGAAAGGCGTGTCGGAATGCCGAGTGACTTGAAAAATTCCGCCGTCTTTTCGATCGCTTTGAGCGCTATATCCATATCGTCAGTTCCCGTGAGGTTCCAGACATTTCTGCCGTAGGCTGCGAATTTTGCTTTTGTTTTTTCACTGAGGACATTCTTCATCCAGTTGGGGGTGAGGATAGCGAGACCGACTCCGTGGGTGATGTCGTACTGAGCGCTGAGCTCATGTTCGATCATGTGAGTTGCCCAGTCGCCATCTTTCCCGAGCTCGAGGATCGAATTTAGACCGATCGTCGAAGCCCACATGATGTTAGCCCTCGCATCGTAGTTTTCCGGCTCAGCCAAAACGACCGGTGCGCACTCGATGAGCGTTTTGAGGACGCCTTCGCTGAGGTGGTCGCTTATCGGAACATCGGGATAGCTGAAATACTGCTCGAAAACGTGGCTCGTGATGTCAGCGATTCCTGCGGCAGTCTGATAGGGCGGGAGTGTGAAGGTGAACTCAGGGTCCAGGATGCTGAAGCGCGGTTTCAGTTTGTAGCTTCCCATCGGGAGCTTTTCGGTCGTCGCTTCGTTCGAAAGCACGCAACCGCCGTTCATTTCGCTGCCTGTCGCTGCCAGCGTGAGGATCGCGCAGATCGGGAGAGCCTTTGTGACGGATGCCTTTCTGATGAAGAAATCCCATGGATCGCCGTTGTGGTAGCGGGCTGCGGCGATAGCTTTGCAGCAGTCGATAACGCTTCCGGCTCCAGCTGCAACAATAAAATCGACATCGTTTTCACGGCAGAGGGCGGCGCCTTCGGCAACCGATGTGATGCGCGGGTTCGGGTCGATCCCCGGCAGTTCGACGAATTTTATCCCTGATTCGTTGAGGATCGCCGTTATTTTGTCATAAAGACCGCTTTTTTTGATGCTCGAGTGCCCGTAGGCAAGCAGGACGCACTTCGCTCCGCGCTTGCGGAGTTCTTTGCCTAAAACAGCGAGCTGCCCTTTGCCGAAGAATATTTCGGTTGGCAGAGTGAGCCAAAAGTTGTTCATGAACTTCTCCGTTGAATAAATTTGTTGAAAATAGGGGAAAGGCAGTTAGGAGTTGATTCTCTCTTTGAGCTCCTTGCCGGGCTTGAAGGTCGGGGTCTTCTTG
>JAGAAT010000159.1 GCA_017615095.1 bacterium | reverse complement strand
CCGATATCGTGATGAAAACGGGCAGAGCTATATTCGATTCCTGACCCCAGAGCGGGATGTTCATGCCGTAGATCGATGAAAATAGCATCGGTATCGTGAGCACGATGGTGATGAGCGTCAGTATTTTCATAATGTTGTTCAGCTTGTTCGAGATGAGCGAACTGAATGCGTTCATCATTTCGCTGACGATGTTGTTGTAGATCGAAGACATCTCGATCCCCTGTTTACTCTCGATAATTATGTCCTCGATCCTGTCTTCGTTCGCCTCGCTGCTCGGGATGATCCCGACCTTTTTGAGCTTCATCGCCATGAATTCGTTCGATTTCAGTGCAGTCGTGAAGTAGACGAGGCTCTTTTCGAGGTTCAGAAGTTTGATGAGGTCTTCGTTCCTGCCCGTGTCCTGGATGTTCCTCTGCGTGAAGTCGATGATGTTGTTGATCTGCTTGAGGTAGAGCAGATAGAGCTGCGTCGTGTCGTAGAGGACCGAAAGGACAAAGTCGTCCTTCGCGAGGTTTCCCGTGTAGCTCTTCTGCATCCTGGCGATCATCTTCGTGACAAGTTCGCTCTCCTTGCTGCATACCATCACGATGCTTTTGCCCGAAAAGATTATCCCGAGCGGAACTGTTCCGTACATATCGTCGATATCGTTTTCGAGGTAGGGGATCTTGACGATCACGAGCTTGTTGCTGCCGTCCTCCTCGACGCGTGCCCTCTCATCGTTGTCCAGCGCATAGTCGAAGAAGTCGGCAGGGATCTTGAATTCGCTGCATATAAAGTCGATCTCCTCCTGATCAGGGTCGCATATCGTGACGAGAGTGTTCTGCTCCAACTTGTTGATTTGTTTTAGTTTTTTGTTGAACGGGCGGTAGACGCGGATATTCTCGTGGATCGTCCCCTCTTTGTCTCTGATGATGCCGGGGATGTGCGCGAACTGCTGTTCCTGCTTGATCTGCTCCTCGTTGTCGATCTCCTCGATCAGACGCTTGATCTCAAGCTGCTCCTCTTCGGGAAGAGTCGAAATTATCTGGTTGTGGACGGATTCGGGCAGCTCGTAGAGCAGTTCTGCGAGCTCGCGGCTGGGCAGCTCCCTGGTCAGCTGCGCCTTGACGTCGTCCTCGAACTCAGAATAGATTTCCGCAGCGATATCCTCGTCGATGAATGAGAAGATCTTTATGATTTCGTTCGTGCTGAGAGCCTCGAAGAAGTCTGCAACGACGTCCGGAGGGTTCGATTCCGCAAAGTCTTTGATATCATCGTAGAGCTCGTCATCGAGCATATCACGGATTTCTTTGACAAGAAGCGTATTTTTCATTGTTCCCTCCCATCGAACGCGGGAGGTCAGACGGTGCTAGCGGCTCTCCGCGCCGATATTCGTTAAATTGTCGCTACTGAACGGATCGTCCATATCACCCTCAAAAAAATAACAGTCGCTAATACTCTTTTTGCCCATTTTTTCAAGACAAAAAGGCTGTTGAACAGCAAAAAAAGATCAAGTTCGGAAAGTTTTAGATGAGCAGTAGCGAACAGCCGTCGGATTTGCTTTCTTACTTTAATAAAGTATAGAGAAAACCGCATTTTTGAAGTTGAGGTGAATATGGAAAGTGTAGGAAAAACACCCGTCGGCAGGTTGAAAAACGCTGTCAATTCTGGCCGGATAGACCCCGTTTGGTTTTTGATACTGCTCGCGTTCGTCCTGAGGCTCGCGACATTCATGGGGATGGCGGAGGGCGATGATCTCTACTACACGATGCTGGCGCACCGTTTCGCAAACGGGAACTATTCCGCCGGTTTTATCTTCGACATCCGCTGGGTCGTCTATGTCCCGGTCGCTCTGCTTTACAAAATTTTCGGAGTGAACGACGTAACTTCGATCGCACCGACCTTCATCTACGGGCTTTCGAGCGTCTGGCTCGCCTTTCGGATAGTCGAGCGCGAAACAGACCGCTTTACTGCGCTGATCGCGACTATGCTCTACCTTTCGTTCCCGGTCGTCCTGCTTTACGGCAACTTCCTTCAGGTGGCGCCCTCTCTGGAGTTTTTCACTCTGCTCACGGTTTACGCCTTCCAGCGCGGAGCTGAAAAACTTTCACCCGGCTGGGCACTGCTTGCCGGTCTTGCGATCGGAGGAGTCCTGCTTGCCCGCACGACAGGCGTCATAATCGCGCCCCTGATGTCGCTTTACCTCGTCATGAAGCGCGGTTTCAGCAGAAAAACTGTCGGTTTTATTGCGCTTGCGGCTGTCTGCACATTTATATTCCCGGCGATCCAGGGTTTTGTCTACCTAGCGATCCACAACGATTTTTTCCACCACATCAAAATCAGCGAAAAGGCGATCACCTACCAGAATTCGATGGATGACGTTGATCCGAAGGACACATTTTTCTACGTCAGGACGATGTTCCTCAAGCAGGATTTCGCGAACTGGCGCACCTACGGTTTCAACGGCTACTTTCTTGTTGCGGCGCTTCTTTGCGTCGGAGTCCGGCTCTGCATGAAAAAGAGGGGTAAGGAGTTGATTTTCCTCGCCTGGTATGCGACATGCTTTCTCTTTCTTTCGTTCGCTCCGACAAGTTTTTCACCCTACACGATGCTCATCAGGAACATCCGTTATTCGATAGTCTTCATCCTTCCGATATGTGCGCTCTTTGCGGTTTTGCTGGTGGAATATCTTGATAAAAACAAAGTACTTACGGTTTTTGTCTCTCTGCTTCTGGTCGTTATGACGGCAAGCAACATCTACTTTTCGGTGAGCGAGAGCGAAAGGTTCAAACAGAGGCGCGAACGTCAGAAAAGTTCGACGGACTGGGTGCTGGAGCACTATCCGACCGAGCAGATCTACCTCGCGGACAAGAACATCGACCGCAGACTGATGTACTATTCGGGATATAAACGCAAAAATTACAAACACATACGTTCTCTGAGCGAGATTAAAAAGCCGGGTGTTCTGCTGCTTCTGCACTCCGGGAACTACAGTGTTACGAGGTTCTACATCCCTAAAAATGAAGTCAGAAAAATTGAGCAAAATCCGCCCAAGGGTTTGAATTTAGTAAAAAATCTTCCGTATTTCAGGGTTTTTGAGGTCGATCCGGAGGTTTTGAATCAGTGATGGAGAAAAATATGTACAGCTTTTTTGCGACAGCTCCGCGCGGACTTGAAAAGCCGCTTGCAGACGAACTTGGGGCGATAGGTGCCTCAGGTATCGTTCCGACCGAAGGCGGAGTCCACTTTTCCGGTGATTTCGCACTCTGCTACCGCGCAAATCTCTATTCGGCAGTTGCCGGAAGGATCTATGTCGAGATCGGCTCTTCAAACTACAGGAACGAGCAGGACATCTACGAAACTGCGCTGAAAATCCCGTGGAACGAGTGGTTTTCGAAGGAGATGACCTTCAGGATCGACAGCGTCGCGAACGACTGTCCTCTGAAGAGCCTCAACTTCGTCAGCCTCAAGATAAAGGATGCGCTCTGCGACAGGTTCAGGGATCTTTTCGGGGTCCGTCCGAACGTCGATCCGCACAATCCCGATATGCGGATCAGAGCCTTTTTGACCCGTGATTTTATTAAGATTTTTCTTGATACGAGCGGAGAGGCGCTATTCAAGCGCGGATTCCGCGAAAGGACCAATGCGGCCCCGATCCGTGAAAACCTGGCGGCAGGTATCCTGTCGCTCATCGGCTGGAAACCGGGCATCCCGCTCCTCGACCCGATGTGCGGAAGCGGGACATTCCTCATCGAAGCTGCCAGGGCGACGCTCAGGATAGCACCCGGCGGATCGCGCAAATTTGCCTTCCAGAAGTTCCTGAATTTCGATAAAGAGCTTTGGAGGAGAGTCTATCAGGAGTCGATCGACAACGAGCTGGACGACGATACAGAGCTCAGGATCTACGGGAGCGATGTCGCCAACCTCGCGATCGAGGCGGCCCGCCTGAACCTTCAAAATATCGGGCTTGACGGGAAGATCGAACTTAAAAAGGCAAATATCCTCGATATCACGGCACCCGCAGAGCAGGGGATAATGATCGCGAACCTTCCCTACGGCGCGAGGATGGGCGAGCTTGATGAAATGCGCAAGCTCTACCCGAAGATCGGCGACCTCCTGAAACGGGAATTCGCCGGCTGGAGCGTCTATCTTCTGACCGGAGACTTGCAGCTGCCCAAGCTGATCCGCCTTGCCGCGACGCGCCGCATCCCTATCAAAAACGGCGATATCGACTGCCGCGTCTACGAATTCAAAATGGTCTCCGGCAGCAACCGGAAAGCGAAATCCTGACATACCCGACGGCACTTTTATTTAATCGTGAAAAATGCGTATTACGCAGTAAAAACGAATAGAGGGTTTTGCTATTTGATTATTTGCCCTTTTGCTATAAAATCTCTTGTTTTTTTCAGCGGGGGCGTCATGAAAAAAATCCTCAGATTTTTCACAGTTTTGGCGGTTTTTCTTTTCATTTTCTCAGCGTGCGGTGAAAATACTGCTTCCTGGAACGCAAGCTGCAAGGCAGACGGTTCGGAAGAATTTCTAACCTATGGAAGATACGTGGAAGACGGCTGTAAAGGAGGGAAGGGATGCATTCTCCGCGATACCAGCCGCAAGAGTGAAGAAGAAACTTATACTCCCGACATCTATAAGCTTGACGGGAATATCCTCTGGCTGGCAAACCGTTATCACGGTCTGGTTTCCGTCGATGTGAGTGATCCTAAGAAACCGAAGAGGCTTGGGAATCTCAAGATCAAAGGAACTGTCAATGAAATACACCTTCATAAAGGAACACTTTTCGTTGTCAGCCAAACATCGGCGGGCGAGGGCGACGGAGAAACGGGAAATATCGGTATTGTCAACATGGGTTTCATAAAAATTACCGTCGTTGACATTTCCGATCCTTCAAAACTTTCTGTTTCAGGCGAAATAAATATCAGAGGATGGCTTGCTGTTTCATCAAAACGCGTAGGCGATATTTTATACTTCGCATTGCAGGATTCCACATATATCGGCTATGGATGCGACAACGGTGAAGACGAAGTTTCGAAAAGCGGAGTAACGACCGTCTCCTTAAACATAAAAGATCCTGAAAATATGGAAATTATTGACAAATATTTTGTCGAGGTCTCTCAGTACCCGGCTATCCATATTTCAGAAAAGTCGGTATATGTCGCTGAAACCGCAATGGGTATAGATCCGGAAAACGAAAGCGGAGGTTCTCTGATAACTGTACTGGATATCAGCGGCGGCGACGGAAAAATAGTCAAAAAAGCGGAATTACAGACAGGAGGAACAATAAGCGACCAGCGGGGGATATACGAAAAAGGCAATACTTTTTATGCAGTAAGCTCTTCCTCTGATTCGTGGATCATTGAAAGTTTTGATGTCTCTGATCCGTCTGATGTTAAAAAACTTGCGGAACTTGAGTTTGCATCGGAGAAAGTTGTTGAAAACACGATGTTTGACGGCGGAAAGATGTATGCCTCTTTCTATGAACGGTATAAATATGAAGACTTGTATCTTGAGATAGTTGATATTTCCGACCCTTCCGACCTCAAACAACTCGGCACCGCACAGATCCCGCCATGGTCTCAGTTTGCTGTCAAGGGAAACCGCCTCGTGGCAGTAGGAAGAAATAAAATGTCTGCTAACTACGGCATAATTTCCATGTACGACATATCCGATCCTGAAAACGTGAAAACCGTAAACTCAGTAACTTTCGGTTCGAACTACATCAATTATTTGGAGGAATACGACAAAACATGGTTAAAACACTCGGTATTTCAAGTATTTAACGATCAGGACCTTATTCTTCTGCCTGTTAGTGAAAAAAACGATTCCAGGCAGTGGTTATCCAGGCTTTATGTCGTCAGTTTCGACACTGAAAAGGGGCTTGAAGTGCGCGGTTTTCTCGAATCGTCAGGCTCGATCAGCCGCGGAGCAGCGTTAAAGGACTCTGTTTGGGCGATAAGCGATTCGCACCTTGTCTCTGCAATCCTTCCGAAAAGCGGTAAGCTTGAAGCAGCAGCAAAACTTGTTTTGGCGGAAACGGTCCCGTCTCTTGAAAATTGCGGCGGTTATCCGTGCGGCTTCTTATCTTCAAAATTGAATGTCTACGATCCTGGAAACGGGAAAATCTTTTGGAAAAGCAGCGCATTCAACAGTATAAAGACGATGAAAAACAGTTCCCGTGCATATATCTACAGTTATATTCCAAACCAGGAAACTTCTTATTACGACGAAGTTGTAAAAGTCATAGAATTTTCAAAAAACGGTGTTTTTAAAGAAACCGATCTGAAATCAAAAGATAAGCTACCAGCAACGAAGGCGGCTGTTTCGGAAAACAATATAGCTGCTTTGGTAACGTCGCAGAATGAAAAACAACTTTCGTTTTTCGACATGAATGATTTGGAAAACGGAATAAAACAGCTTCCGAAACGCATTGATTTTAACTTTTGGATCAGCGAAATTTTTGTAAACGGTAATACCTTCTGGCTAAGCTGGTGCGAAACACACGATGTGGATTACGCTCTGAAACAGGAGATTTATCTCTGCTATGCCATACCTGTCGATGTCAGCGATCCGAATAATCCGAAAGCCGGAATAAAAATCAATATCCCCGGAATGCTTTCCGGAATAAGCGACAACGGGCGCTATTTATACACGGACACATTTGATATTGATGGAGACAGCGAACATAGTTCGATCCATTATTCCTATATTCTCGAACTCAATGCCGACAAGACAGGTGTATGTGTCGTAAAGCAGGAAACAGTTGAAGACTACACCTACGAAAGCTTGGAAGAGGAGGGTGTTTCGAAAACAACGAGGCAGTACGGCCGTTCATACCCGAAAAACAATGCGCTCTTTCTGACTTCAGATACAGATTCGATATCGGTTGAAAACTGCCGCTACACAAAGGAGACCCCTTCTTCGATCAAAGTCATCTCAGACAAAGGAAAAGAGGTTTTCAATAAAACTTTTGAAGGGAAAAAACTTTTAAACAATGTCCGAGACGGAGGTTTTCTGGTCCTGACAGATCAGAACTGGACTTACATAACTCCGGAAGGCAGGGAAAAAACCGGAACTTTCAGCAGCGGGATCAATATTTCAAACATTTCATCTTCTTCTCAGTTTATCAACGATAAAGTTTATCTTCCGGTAAACGGCAGCGGGATCGTTGTGATCGACGTGAAATAATCGGAAAAAACACCGCTTTTCTTCAAAACTTTTTGTTGAAAAGTTGGTTTTTAGGCTCTTAAATAATATTGAAAAGTTGGTATTATTGTCTATCGATTATATTGAAAAGTTGACTTTTCTGCCTCTTTATTGTATTGAAAAGTTGTCCCTGTGAGGAGGTGAGACATGCTTTTCCGCAAAATTGAAGCAGTTATAGAAGCCCATTTGAAATCTGACTCGGACAAGATCCTTCTGATTGACGGGGCGAGACAGGTAGGAAAAACCTATATTATCCGTCATGCCGGGCGGAAACTTTTCAAAAATTTCATAGAGATCAATTTAGCTGAGGATTTTGTCGGGCGGAAGTTGTTCGCCAATGCGAAAAGTGTCGAAGATTTTTATCTTCAGCTCAGCATGGTTGCCGGAAACAAAATGAAGCAACGTAAAAACACGCTGATTTTTCTCGATGAAATACAGGTTTATCCGCATCTTCTCACGATGCTCAAGTTTCTGTCACAGGAGATGCGTTTTACCTTTATCGCAAGCGGTTCCATGCTCGGTGTGACGCTTGCCGAAACAAGTTCGATTCCCATGGGAAGTATCAGGAAGATCAGGATGTTTCCGCTTGATTTTGAGGAATTTCTCTACGCAAACGGCATGAACAGTTTTGCTGTTTCAGCCATTCGCGAAAAATTTGAGAAACTTGAAACCCCCGATTTGGCGGTTCACGAAAAAATGATGGATTTATTCAGGAAATATCTCCTTGTCGGCGGGCTTCCCGATGCTGTAAACACCTATATTTCGACAAAGAATATTCAGGCGGTGCGCGAGATCCAGGCTGAAATCCACGAATACTACGCAGCCGATGCTTCAAAATACGACAATGAAAAAAAGCTGAAAATAAGGCGAGTCTACGACCTTGT
>JAGAAT010000018.1 GCA_017615095.1 bacterium | reverse complement strand
TTTTTTCTATCTCAAAAACAGATGCGATCTTTCCGACATCGCCCGGGATGTGGGCGTCGCTCGCCGTCGTTACGTTGAAACCTTTGACAAACGGATTTTCAGCCAGAAATTTCTCTCTCGTGATGTGCCGCGAAATTTCTACCGCATCGGGTTTGAGGTCCGGCGGAATAAAACCGAGCTGTCCGAGAAGGCTGTTCACGGTCTTGTTGATGTGCGCCGGAATGAAGATCCCGCCGAGCGAATGGACGAATTTTTCAGCCGCCTCGATATCCTGATCTATCGCAGCGATGAGAAGATTCTCCTCTTCGTAGATTATCTCCTCCGCCTCGTTCACAACGACCTGATAACCCATTTTTTCAGGATTATTCGGCACTTTTATCAAGTGTTCATCGAGGTAATTCTGGAAAATGCCAAGCTTTTCATCGTCTTCCATGAAGGCAAGGCAGTGGATCTCCTCTTTCGTGTTGATCTCGGCTCCGCAGAGAACGAAGATACCGTATTTTTTCGCCATGTCGCGGATGATCGTTGACTGCCTCGTCGAATTGTGGTCGGCGATCCCGATGATGTCGAGCGCCTTTTCGGCAGCCGCTTCCAAAATCGCGGCGGGGCTCATTTCGAGCGAACCGCACGGGGAGAGCAGCGTGTGGATGTGAAGATCAGCCCTGTACTGGTTCATCGTTTTACTTGATCAGTTCGTAAATTTTTCCCGAAATCGTGAATGCGTTATCTTTCGTTCCGAGAACTGCGATGCCCTCGTCATTCGCCGATTCGAGCATCTCAGGTTCGGGCGAGATCCCCTTTACCAGGATGACTGCCGCAAGCTCTTTGAGAGAAGCGATTGCGGTTACGTTTTTGTGCGACTGGACTGTTACGAGAACATTTCCGTCCTTCGCCGTTCCCATGACGTCGCTGAGAAGATCGCCTGTGTAGCCGCCGGAGATTTCCTTTTCAAGATCACCCTTTTCCGTAAAAATCTTGAGATCCAGCTTTTCAATAAGTTCTTTTACTTTCATATCTCACCTCTTAAAACTGAAAACTTAAAACAAAAATCGGCGGATGTTAGCGAAAAAAGTAAAAAAGAAAAGAGGATTTTCAGACAAAAGATTCGTTCGGATTTACAGAAAGAACTTGACTTCGCCCTGAAGATTCCGCCTAAAATAGAGCCACGATCTTCTGAAATGGAGCGTAAATTTTGAAAGAGAGCAAATGTTTTTTGAACATGCACAAGCTGCTTGAGGCGGCAATCGCGGATTACGGCATGATAAATCCAGGCGATCACGTCATCGTCGGACTTTCCGGCGGCAAGGACAGCTCCATGCTGCTGAGGCTCCTCGCGAGAAAAAAGGTGCGGACGACAAACGACTTCAGGATCTCGGCAGCCTTCATAAAGATGGGCTTTTCAAACGAAGAAAACGTCTGCGCAGCCCTCGAAAGGATGTGCAGAGAGCTGGAGGTCCCCTTTTTTACGATCCAAAAATCACTGACTGAACTGATGGAGCGCGAAAAAAAGCAGGCGTGTTACCTCTGCTCGAGGACAAGAAGGCTTGCGATCTTCGACCTTGCAGACGAGATCGGCGCAAACGTAATCGCCTTCGGGCACCACCGCGACGACTTTGTCCAGACCTTTATTATGAACCTCTTCTGCAACGGCTCGATCGAGGCGATGAAGCCGAACAACCCGTTCTTTGACGGGAAATACCGCGTGATCAGGCCGATGGTCTACATCAGGGAGAGCTCGATAGCCGCAGAAGCTCAGAATACAGGGCTTTCGCCGCTTGATGCCGGATGCAGCTTTGCCCATGTTTCCGAGCGCCATTTTATCCGGGAAACACTCAAGGAGATCTACGCTCATAACCCTAAAATGCGCAACAACCTCTTCAAGGCGCTCTACACCCCGAAAACCGATTTCCTGCTCAAAAATCCGTCGATCGACGTGCTGGGCTAAATCGAAAAATAGACTGAAAAGAAGTGAAGGATCGAGCCGGCAAGGACGAAAATGTGCCAGATGCAGTGGGTCCACTTTACCTTTTTAAGGGCGTAGAATATGCAGCCGACGGTGTAGGCGATCCCGCCTCCGACCAGGAGTTTGAGAGTTACCGGCGGGCACAGTTCGCTCATCGGGGTCCAGGCAAAGACGATCAGCCAGCCCATGATTATGTAGGTCACCGCAGAGACCGCACGGATCCTGTTGCCGAAAAATGCGTAAAGCGAGATCCCGGCGACGGACAGCCCCCAGATCAGGGCGAACATCCACCAGCCGACAGTCGGTCTGAGGACGCCGAGACAGAACGGGGTGTAGGTCCCGGCGATCAGAAGATATATCGACGAGTGGTCGAAAATCGCAAAAACCTGCTTGACATGGTACGGCGTCAGCGCGTGGTATAGCGTTGACATCAGGTACAAAACAAAAAGCGTCACACCGAAAAGGGTGAATCCGGTAAGATAGAACCCAATGCCGGTCTGAGGGGCATGACCTACGGCCCTGACTATCAGCAGGACAAGCGCCGCGATCGAAAGTCCGGCACCGATCCCGTGGGAAACCGAGTTGAAAATCTCCTCGCCGACCGAGTAGCGCTTGGGGATCTTCGCCTGCTCCTCGCGAAGCTTTTTTATCTCAAGCTTGCGCTGATACCTGACATCCTGCGAAGCCAGCCTCTCGAGAGTACGCTGTTTCACTGCCTCGATATCAGCCTTTGCCTTCTTTTTGATAGCCTGGATCTCCTCCTCGGCGTCAAGTTTGATTTCGGTAATGATTCTGCTCTCCAATCTCTCCTCCGACAGAAAAAGAACGACCGCTGGAACTAAATGCCCTTAAAGTTGCTTGGATAAAAAAAGAAGTGGTGCCGAGAACAGGACTTGAACCTGCATGAGGGAACCCTCACTAGAACCTGAATCTAGCGTGTCTACCAATTCCACCATCCCGGCACTGGAGCGGACGGATAATACTCAAATTTCAAAATAATCAAGAATTACTTTTTTTCCGGCTTCTTTTCCTCGTTTTCTTCGATGCCGCCGAATCTGGAGGCGATCTTTCTGAGCTCGCTCTTGAGCATCGCAAACTGAGCCTGCTCCTCCTGGAGAGCGCCGATCATGTTGTGATCCTCCTCGTGCATCGCCTTTGCCTCCGCAAGCTCGCCGTCACGCTTTTTGAGCATATCCTCGAGCTCGGATTTTTTGTTTGAAAGCTCCGTTTTCTCCTTTTCGAGACCGGCTTTTTTAGCCAGAAGATCAGCCTTTTCCTTCTCGAGTCCGGCTGTCTTCGCCTCGAACACCTTGAGCTTTTCTACCGCTGCCCTGAGCTGTGCGCATTCTCTGGTCAGGGTCTCGAAATCGGCTTCGAGTTTTTTCTTCTCGCGGTCGACCCTCTCGTACTCCTTACCGATCTCGACGGATTCGTTGAGCTGCTCGGCAAGCTCCTTCTCCTTCCGGTCGAGCTCTGCCTTCTGCTCACTGATCTTTTTGTCCTGCTCGGCTATCTTTTTCGCCTTTTCGTCGTTCTGACTCTTCGCCTCGTCGAGGTTCTTCTGCCTCTCAGCCGATATTTTTTCGGCTTCGGCAAGCTTTTTCTCGGTTTCCGCAAGTGCCCTGGACTTGTCAGCGAGCTGCTTTTCGTTCTCAGCGACTTGTTTCGTCCTGTCAGCTATCTGCTGATCCTTTTCGGAAATAAGTTTAGTCTTTTCGGCAAGCTGCTTATCCTTATCGGCGATAGTCTTCGTCTTTTCGGTAAGCTGCTGATCCATTTCGGTCACCTTTTTCATGTTCTCAGTGACCTGTTTTTCGTAGGAGCGGATCTTTGAATCACAGTTTGCCTTCGCCTGATCGATCTCAGCCTGTTTCCCCGCCTTCAAATCCGCAAGTTCCGTGCTGAGAGATGAAATTCTGGCATCAGCCTCTCCCTTCGCCTTGTCGAAAGCCGCCTTATTTTCAGAGGTGAGCTTGTCGATCGCTGCCTTGTGCTCAGCCGAAAGCTTGTCGAGAGCCGCCTTATTCGAATCCGTAAGCTGCCTGATCTGCTGCTCTTTTTCCTTCTTTACCGAATCCAGAGTCGAATCGAACTTCTCCTCGATCTCCTTGAACTTCGACAGAGCCTCGTCACGCTCCTTCCTGAAGCTCTCGACCTCGGAATCAGCCTTCTTGACACGCTCTTTCATCTCGTGGTTGAAAACCGTAAGCATGTCGTTGTCGTTTTCAAGGTTGGAGATCCTCTTTTTGAGTTCGGCGATATCCGACGAAAAGTCCGGATCGTCGTCTGGAAGTCCGTCGATAAACGGGAAGATCAGTTCAAGCCTCGCGATCAGCGTGTCGTTGTCTACCGGGATGTGAAGGTAGTCGTCAGCGTGCCCCGGCAGCGAAGCGTGCTTGTCGAACTGCTCCTGAGAGAACTCGCTCGAGAGGATGAGGATCGGAGTTTTTGCATATTCCGGCATCTTCCTGAGCTGGGAGCAGAATGCGAATCCCTTTGTGGAGACCGGATTTTCGGCACGAATGATAAAAACATCCGGCTTCGCCTTCGCCATGATGTCCTGGACCTTGTCAGGCGATGCAGCGGTATAGACTTTGAAGCCCCAGCCTGAAAAAAGCTCGCTAAGAGCCTGTGCGTTCGTAACGTCCGCCTCGTAAATCAGTAAATTTCTGCTCATGATTCGCTCCATTTAAAGTTTATGTTGAGATTTTTTGAAGACGATACCGCCATTGATTACTCCACAAAGTGACGGACTATTCTACCTGCCGTGCTTTTTTTTGCAAGAATGTTTGAGAAGAGCCGCGGATGACGGATATTTTTCTCCTATTGTTTGCCTTTTTCGGAACATTGCGTATCGTTCGGAAGCACTTTTATTGTTTTTTATTATTGGTACAGAAAATGAAAGTAAAAGAGATCGTAGATCTTATCGGTGCAAAAATCGTCTGCGGCGAAGAGTTTTCCGACCGCGAAATAGAAAGGGCATTCGCTTCCGACCTGATGAGCGATGTCCTGACGACACCTTTTGACAACGGGATCCTTATCACCGGACTCGCCAATCCGCAGTCGATAAGGACCGCAGACATGATGGATGTCTCGGTGATAATCCTTGCAAGAAAGAAAAAGGCGACCGAAGAGATGATCGCCCTCGCAAAGGAAAACGACGCCGTGATAATCGAATGTCCGCTGTCGGTATTCCACATTTCAGGCATTCTTTACAGTCACGGTCTGAGTCCGGTTTATTGATTTTTTAGGGTGAGCCATGAAGTTTGAATACAACGTTGAAGGCGGTGATTTCCTCAATGCCGGGAACGCTTCGGGGAACATCAAGAAAGTTCTCAAAAAGCTGAATGTCGATACCGGTGTACTGAAGCGCGTCGTTGTTGCGCTTTACGAAGCCGAGGTCAACATCGTGGCACATGCCTACCGCGGGAAGATCACTGCCGACATTTCGCCGAAAAGGATCGAGATCGTCCTCGACGACGAAGGTCCCGGTATCCCGGACATCAGTCTTGCGATGCAGCAGGGCTATTCAACTGCTTCGACAAAGGTGCGCGAAATGGGTTTCGGAGCCGGAATGGGGCTGCCGAACATCAAAGCGAATGTTGACGACATGAAGATAGAAACCGAGGTCGGGAAAGGAACGAAACTGACCCTTTCCTTCAATCTTGAATAGCAGGAGTTCGAATGAAGACACACAGCAAACGCCCGTTTTTTCACCACGCGCTGCGTATCAACAAAAACAAGTGCATCGGCTGCACACACTGCATGAGGACCTGTCCTACCGACGCGATAAGGATCCGCGGAGGCAAGGCTTCTGTCAACCCGAACAAGTGTGTCGACTGCGGGATGTGCATGATCTCGTGCAAACACGATGCGATAATCGTCGAGCAGGACGACTTTCAGAGGATCTTCGACTACAAGTACCGCGTCGCACTTGTTCCGTCAGTCCTGATGGGTCAGTTTGATGAAAACGCAGGAACAAAACTGGTTTTCGAAGGTTTGAAAAGTGTCGGATTCACCCATGTCTACGAAGTTCCGCGTGCCTCTTCCCTCTTCGAACAGGCTCAGAAAGAGTACGAAAAAAAGCCTGAAGCCGAATTTCCGCTGATCTCCTCTTTCTGCCCCGCAGTCATAAGACTGATCCAGGTGCGCTTCCCGTCGCTGCTCAAGCACATCGCGCTGATAAAACCGCCGCTCGACATTGCTGCGCTCCACTGCCGCAACGAACTGAAAAAGGCTGGCTTCGACCCTGCCGAAACGGGCATTTTCTACATTTCACCGTGCGCCGCGAAAATCGTCGCGATCAAGCACCCGGTCGGTGAAAAAAAATCGAATATCGACGGCGTCATAAACATGGATTTCATCTACAACAAGATATATCCCTTCATCTCGCAGCACAAAAACGACACCGGTCAGCTCTGCCGTCCGGCCGACAACAACCATGTCGCATGGGAACTCACCGGCGGTGAGTGCATGAGGCGCGACAACCACGCAATGGCTGTTGACGGGATCCACAACGTCATCGAGATACTGGATAAACTTGAAAACGACGACCTCGACGAAAACATCTCGTTCCTCGAGCTCCGTGCCTGCGACGAAAGCTGCGCCGGCGGGATCCTTGTCCCCGGGAACCGTTTCCTTACCGTACGCAACCTCTTTCAGCGGGCGAACCTGCCGCCGTGCGACTCGTCAAAAGCCGATAAAAACAACCCTGCGTGCCAGAACTGCACACTCTTCGGCAAATGCGGAAGCGAATACCTCGAGGAGGCGTTCAACCTTGAAAAACTCCAGCCGAGATCGATGCTCTCGCTTGACGACGACATGGAGAAAGCACTTGAAAAGATGGAACACGTCGATTCCATCATGCAGGTTTTACCGAATATCGACTGCGGAATGTGCGGATCGCCCTCCTGCCAGTCACTTGCCGAGGACATCGCACGCGGCATTGCCGAGATCGACCAGTGCGTTTTCCTGAGGATCACGGCGACAAAAGACAGCAACGACCTCAAAGACCTTTACGATTCCGTACGCAACGTCTGGGGCAGAATCAACAACAACGAATAACGACACCGTAATATCGTAATAACGTAATATCGTTATATCGTGATTCCGATATCTCGAGAAATTTCGCGATTAAAAAAAGATCAGGCGGGGACTCGCCCCGCCGTGAACTATGAATTCATTGCCTTCAGGAAGTCCTTGTTCGATTTTGTCTTGCCCATCTTGTCAAGCATGAACTCCATCGAGTCGATGACATTGAGCGGGTGGAGAAGCTTTCTAAGGATCCAGACCTTGTTGAGGACATCAGGCGGCAGAAGGAGCTCTTCCTTTCTGGTAGCCGACTTGTTGATGTCGAGGCAGGGGAAGATTCTCTTTTCCATAAGCTTTCTGTCGAGGTGAAGCTCCATGTTACCAGTACCTTTGAACTCCTCGAAAATGACCTCGTCCATACGGCTTCCGGTATCGATGAGAGCCGTTGCGATGATCGTGAGCGAGCCGCCCTCTTCGATGTTTCTTGCAGCACCGAAGAATCTTTTCGGCTTGTGGAGCGCGTTAGCATCGACACCGCCGGAAAGGATCTTGCCTGACGGAGGAACTACAGCGTTGTATGCACGTGCAAGCCTTGTGATCGAGTCAAGAAGGATAACGACATCCTTGCCGACCTCGACCATCCTCTTCGCCTTTTCAAGAACCATCTCGGCGACCTGGACGTGACGTGTAGCCGGCTCGTCGAAGGTCGAAGCGATGACTTCCGCCTTAACGCTTCTCATCATGTCGGTGACCTCCTCGGGACGCTCGTCGATAAGAAGAACGATGAGGTTGATCTCGGGGTGGTTCGCAGTGATCGAGTGCGCGATATCCTGAAGAAGAACGGTTTTACCGGTACGCGGAGGAGCGACGAGAAGACCGCGCTGACCCTTTCCTACCGGGACAAGGAGATCCATGATCCTGGTCGACATTACGTTTCCGGCAGTCTCAAGGTTGATCTTTTCAGTCGGATAAAAGGGGGTCAGGTTGTCGAAAAGAGGTGTGTGTCTGTTTCTCTCGACATCCTCGTTCTCAAAAACCGATGTAATTTTTTCAAGAGCGAAATATCTTTCACCCTGCCTGGGGCTCCTGATTTCACCACATATCGTTTGACCGGTACGAAGCCCGTATCTCTTTATCATCGCCGGCTGGATGTAGATGTCGTCCGGCCCCGGAAGATAGTTGCACTTCGGGCTCCTCAGGAAGCCGAAACCGTCCGGAAGGATCTGCAAAACGCCGTCAGCCATAATCGTTTCATTGTTCTCGACAAGCTTCTGCAAAATTTCATAGATAAGCTCCTGCGAACGCTTCGAAGAGGCGTCCTCGATTTCAAGAGCCTCCGCCATAGCGACGAGCTCGTCATTTTTCTTGTTTTTCAGGTCTTGTAAATTCATTTTTTTCTCCAATCTGTTGATAAAATATCCGATTTTAAAACAAAATCATTAACTGACAACCATTATCAAACGTCCTAATCGAATCATTAAAACCTAGCAATGATTTTTAAGGAAAACATCATACTGACAATCGTGGAACGAAATTCACGGGAGGCTTAATAGTTAAATAGAGACCGATGTCAAGATTTTTTTGTTTTTCTTCGAAACTTGTCAAGGAATATTCCTGAAGACGCCCCGGATCAGTTTTCCTTTTTGCCGTTCAGAACCGCTTTGTACTGAAAGATTTTGTCGCGCAGGATCGCGGCGTATTCGAAATCCCATTCGGATGCAGCTTTCTTCATCTCGGCTTCGAGTTCGGCGATAAGCTTGATGATCTTGTTCTTCGGAGCTTTCGGAGTTTCGCCCTTCGAGTGACCGGGGATGTGGGCTTCGATGTCGAGAATCGATTTGTTCACGACGCTTTTCGGGATGATCCCGTGCGCCTCGTTGAACTCCTCCTGGATCTTGCGGCGCCGCTGAGTCTCGTAGACCGCATTTTTCAGCGAATCTGTCATCGTGTCAGCGAAGAGCAGAGCCCTGCCCCGTACGTTTCTCGCAGCACGTCCGATCGTCTGGATGAGTGCAGACTCGCTGCGCAGGAACCCCTCCTTGTCGGCATCCAGAATGGCGACCAGAGAGACTTCGGGGATGTCGAGACCTTCACGCAGAAGGTTGACGCCGACCAGTACGTCGAACATATTTTTGCGGAGCTCCATCACTATTTTCAGACGCTCGATGCTGTCGATGTCGCTGTGCAGGAAACGTGCCCGAACGCCCCTCTCCTTCAGGTAGTCGGTCAGATCCTCCGCCATCTTTTTCGTGAGCGCGGTAACCAGGACTTTGCCGCCGGAGCTGACCTCGCTGACGACCTCGTCGTGCAGAAGCGCAATCTCGTTTTTGACCGGAAGCAGCTGCGGAAGCGGATCCAAGAGCCCGGTAGGACGGTTGATAAGCTCAATAACTTCGGAAACCTGCGAAATTTCATACTCCTTAGGAGTCGCCGAAACGAAGAGTACCTTGTCAGTTTTCGAGATGAACTCGTCGAAGTTCAGCGGACGGTTGTCCAGCGCACTCGGCAGCCTGAAACCGTAGTCCACCAGCACCTCCTTCCGTGCCCTGTCGCCCCGGTACATGCCGCGGATCTGCGGCAGGGTCACATGCGACTCATCGACGATCACCAGAAAATCGTCGCCGAAGTAGTCCATCAGCGTCGGCGGGGTCTCACCCTCTTCGCGGTTCGTGATGTAGCGTGAATAGTTCTCGATCCCGGAGCAGTAGCCCGCACTCTCGAGCATCGCCAGATCCTGCGTCACCCTCTCGCGGATGCGCTGCGCCTCGATCAGCTTTCCGGCGCCCTCGAAATATCTGACGCGCTCCTCCATCTCGACGCGGATCTTTTCGACAGACCGTCTGAGCGTCTCCGCCTCGGCTACATAGTGGCTTGACGGGTAGATGCTGACAGAATCCAGATTTTTGATTTTTCTGCCATCGAGCGGTCTTACGAGCGAAATCTCTTCGATCTCGTCGCCGAAGTACGAGATCCTGACCGCGATCTCCTCCTCGTACGGCGGAAAGACCTCCACAACATCCCCGCGCACCCGGAATTTGCAGCGCGTCAGGTCATACTGGGTCCGCTCGTACTGCGTTTCTACGAGGTCACGGCAGAGCTCCTGAATCGAATAACTGTTGCCGACAAAGAGCTTGATCGTCAGGTTTTTGTAGGATTCCGGCGAACCGATGCCGTAGATCGCACTGACCGATGCAACTATCACGCACTGCTCGTTTTCAAGCAGGTGAGCCGTCGCGTAGTGTCTCATCCGCTCGATGTCGTCATTCCGCGAGGCATCCTTTTCGATGTAGGTGTCCGTCGTCGGGATGTAGGCCTCAGGCTGGTAGTAATCGTAAAACGAAATGAAGTATCCGACCGCGTTTTCGGGGAAGAAGTTCTTGAACTCGCCGTAAAGCTGACCGGCAAGCGTCTTGTTGTGGGCGATCACGAGCGTCGGACGGTTCAAAGCCTTTATCAGGTTCGCCATCACAAAGGTCTTTCCGGTTCCGGTCGCTCCGAGAATGAGCTCGCGCTTCGAGCCGTTCTGAAAGTTCCGGATCACC
>JAGAAT010000158.1 GCA_017615095.1 bacterium | reverse complement strand
TTTCTACAAAAAAAGCCCGAAAAGAAAAAAAAAAAAAACGACAACAACTTGATTTAATTAGACAAATTCACCAACCACAAAGGATGTCAGAAACATTGAACTCAGGCAGCTTTGGAGTAATCCATAATAAAAATTTTACTCGCAATATTTCCTACTTTTTTAAGGATCTCGTCAATTGTTTCCATAACCGACATTGAATAGACTACTTCACCGCATTGCAGACATTTAAGGCACGGCACATTTTCAATGATAACATAACAGTTTTCAAGCTGCGCAAAATATGTGTTCGTACTTTCTTCCATCCGCTCTGACTTACATACCAGACATCTCATTTTTTATTCTCCTTTCTTGTCTTAAAATCATCGTTCCACTGCGCTGTATCAGGATAATAAGCGGTTATAAGTCTGCTCGAACTCCCTTCGTCGCTCATGCAGACATGCAGAATTCTCCCTTGTTCGTCACATCCGGCAATCAAACAACTCGGAAATGGAAAATCGTCGGGATACTGTTCAATGATTTCACCACTAAACACCGTCGCTCTGACATCTCTTGCTTTTATTCCCCTTTGCCTGAAACGCTCTGAGGCGTGTTCTGTAACGAAAACGCTGTCGTTTTGATAATAAAATCTCAATTTTTCGATTTCAATCATCTTTCGATCTGAACCATCAAAAAACATAAAACACACTGATTATAGTCATTTTTTTTTATTTCGATAGTATTCCGCTCAAAAAAAGGTCTCCGCTGGAGTGCAGCAGTTCTCCTGCACCTTATATCATCCTAAAAGTGCATCAACCGTTCCTGAGTATTTTTCGGCAAGTTCCGTGTTGAGTTCCGAAAGGTCTCCGGTGATTACCTCCTTCTTTTCAAGGAAGAAGATTATTTCGTAGATTTCTTCGTCCGTCACGAGAGAGAAGTCAGAAACGACAAGCGAATTCAAAGACTTGACAAGTTCAGAGCGGTGTTTCTTGGGTAGCAGTTCTGTCGAAGCGAGGCTCTTCAGAACAGCGCGGAAAAGTTTCAGATTATCGGCAAAAAATTCACGCAGCAGCGACACGAACCAATCAGGAAATGCCGATCTGTCGATCTGATATTCCGAATTGAGCGAGCTGTAGTAGCCCATGATCGTTGACTCAAGGAACTCGGTCACGAAGCCGAAAAACTCCGTATCGCGGAAAAGCTCGCAGAAAAACGGCGCGAACGTGAAGGCTGCCGAATTTTTGTAAAAACGCATCACCGGCTTTGATTTTGAGGTCAGGCGAAGGAGAGTCTCCTTGCTGCCCGGCATCCTGGCAATCTCCAGAATACCCTGTTTGCTGAGGCTTTCGCTGAGCTTTGAGCAGTTCACGTCCAGGTTGTTGAGGGCGTATGCGGTATGGATGTACGGCAGCGTCGTAATGATCTTCACGCACTCCTCCATCCTCTCGACAAGCTCCCTCGGCGAAAGCTCCTTCAGTCCGAGCATGACCGCAGCAAAGATCGAAGCAAAGCTCACTACCGACGACTTTTCCTGAGTCTCGGCAATCTTGAACGCAGTCTCGACGGTAAACTTTCCTGTCAGCATGATCGGCTGTGAAAAACGGATGTAAACCGGACCGTAACTGACCTTGAAAAGTGCGAGCACTTTCTTCCAGAAGTGCTCTGATTCCGGCAACTTGCCCTGAACTTTCTCCTTTTTGTAATCCTCGATCTCCTGAAGCTTTTCGTAGGTTATCGAAACCGGCACGACGTAGAGTCTGCGGCTGCGGCTTTTGGCGATTTCCGAAAACATTCCGAGCATCCCGGTACGCGGAGAGCGCACCATCCCGCTGCGCGACCTGCCGCCCTCGATGAAAAACTCGACGCTGTAACCGGCATCGATGATGTGTCCGATGTAGTTCTGGAGCAGGTTTTTGTAAAAAAGATCGTCAGAAAAGCTCCTGCGGATAAAAAAAGCCCCCATCCGCCGCAAAACCGGTCCCAGCGGGAAGAAATTCAAGTTATCGCCGGCAACTACGAGCGGTACCGTGACCTTCTCGAAGTAGAGGACCCAGTTCAAAATCAGGTAGTCAAAGTAGCTTTTGTGGGTCGGCACGAAGATGATGTTCGAATCGCGGATCGACCAGAGTTTCCGCAGTTCCAGTATCTCGTCCTGGCTGTAGTCGAAGCGCGAAAAACGGGTCTTCATCAGCTTCCCGAGCCATGCTGAGATCGTCTCGGCATAGGCCGGAGTGTACTGTGTCGCCATTGCATTCATCGTGTCGAGGGCTAGTTTTTTGTGGTATTCACCCTCGAAATCGAGCTCGAGCAGCGTGTCGTTTTTCAGATCGCGCCAGTTGCGGAGCGAAGCCCCTGTGACGTTGCGCTTGGAGTTGTCCATCGTCCGGCAGAGCCTCTTCGCAAAATCTTCGATCGAGCCCTCGATCTTGCTGGTCGAAGCGACCTCGATGCGCAGTGAGAGTTTCCGCCTTTTGAGCAGAAACATCACCAGTTCCCATGGTGTAGACCAGAAATGGTACGGTCCGGTGAGCTGGCTCAGCCAGTTCGGGATCTTCTCCTTCTGGTCCAGATTCTTATCCCAAAGCGTGATTATCGGGACAAAACGGACCTCGCAGTGGTTGATCTTCCGGAAGACCTCCACAAAAAACTTGTTCAGAACGAGCTCCTCAGGCGAATCGACAGGAATGTATAGCGACTGGATGAAGCACTCCTTGAATTCACTTTCACTGAAATGCGAAAAGATGAGTCGCATCACCTCGGAAAGCGGTCTGAAAAAGAGCGTTTTCGGACCGAACGAAAGAGTCGGGACGGCGATCCCGTTCTCGATCATGAAGCCGTTGATCAAAAACTGTTCGATTTTGCTGTGGATGCCCGAAATATAGATCGTCACCTGTTTTTTTTCGGTTATGTTCTCCTTTTTCAGCGACTCGAAGCTCTGCGGATCGGGGATCTCGATATCGAACTTCCTATAGATAAAGCGGTAGATAAACCTGTGGAATCTATAAGAAAATTTCTCATAAAACTTACGCTGGAAGAAGAAACGGCTTATATTCATCCTGCTCCGGGATCAAAATCTGTGGATATACTCCGGTTTTCCGACGACAAGGCTCTCCGCACCGCTTCCGTCGATATCGCCGACATTCGCAACGCTGTAGCCGAAGCCGCCGCTCACACCCACGGGCTGCCAGGGACAGAGCCCGGGAGCCGCAAAGCCGTCATCTTCAAATTCCGCACAGACGACCGCTCCGCCATCTGCGAAATATTTGCCGCCGATAACGATCATCTCCCTGCCGCCAGCCGTTTTCACGACATCGAAATCCGATGCCGAACCTTCGCCAAGAACAGTCAGCTGATCCAGCGGGATGTCGAATCTCCGCGAAGTGTCGGAGGCGTCGAAGAGGTGTACTGAGCCGTGTCCGCCTTCATTCGGAGCGACCGTTCCGATATACTTTTTCCCTGCAATTTCAGCAACTTTAAGAGCCGTACCAAATTGGCTGTCTTCAACACCGAAAAGCTTGATATCGGCTCCCGACTGCCAGTCGCTGCCGGAAAGGTAGATGTAGATCCCGCCGCCGTTCGGAGCGGAACCATCCTCCTTCAGCCCCCAGCCGCCGATCATCAGATCAGGCAGACCGTCTCCGTTGATGTCGGATTTCGCCATGTTCGAACCGAAATACTGCTTTTTTTCCGAAAGCTCAGGCAGAAGGACCCAGGTTTCGTGTTCGGAAAGCCCTTCAGCGCTGCCCGCAAAGTGCGCCGCCATGCCGGGACTTCCGCCGCCTTCGAGCTCGGGACCGGCATTCTGGCCGCCTGCGAAGACGTCGTCGAAACCGTCACCGTCGTAATCGAGGCAGACGATCGACTGCCCGAGGCTGTCCGCCTTCTGCTGATAGGCTGCCGAAAGTGTCGAAATCGAGCTGTCATCACCGCTCCAGCCGGATTCACCGCCGTAAAATACGATGACCTGACCGGATGCGTAAAGTCCGTTGTTTTCGGCGAGGTGTGCGGAGACAACGATATCGTCAAAACCGTCGCCGTTGATGTCGCAGGCAGCAGAACTCATACCGAAACCGCTCTGCAGGAGCATATCCGGATGGGTCAGAACGAACCCGGCATCGTCGATAGAGTTTACCGGAGCCCCCTTTTCAAAGATGTGGAGCGCCCCCGTCGCATTTTCGAAATCGTACGGAGGAAATGATTCGTGAAGCGCCGAAACGCCCCAGTACCTGTCATTCAGCGAAAATACCGAAAAGCCGAAAAATCCGCCGTGACCGAGGATCTCAGAGGCACTGATCTCTCCGCCGAAACCCGA
>JAGAAT010000017.1 GCA_017615095.1 bacterium | reverse complement strand
TACTTCCTCTATCTGAATGACATGGAGAAAGCTTATCCCTACATGTATCAGTCACTCTCCTATCCTGATGCTCCGAAAGGACTTTTGTGGCTAGTAAACCATGTCGCTACGATGGGCGGCGGCTACAGGCTAGGCTACGAACACACCAAGGCGAAACTGGAGGCGACAAAGGATCCGAACATGCGCGAGCAGCTTGAAAGGGATCTCGAAAACTTTGCGAATCTCTACAACCTCACACTTGCGACCGACGAATACTACAAAAAATTCAACAAGTCACCCGACAAAGAGCTGAACAGCCTTGTGACATCCGGTCTGATCAAAGAGATCCCCAAGGATGTTTTCGGCGGAGTCTACTACTACGACAGTGAGAGCAGACTTGTAAAATCAACCTCGGCAGGCGACCGTTACTACGCTAAAAAGCAGGAAGAAAAAAGGCAGAAAGAGGCTGCAAAGAAAGAAGCCGGACAACAGGACTCTGAAAAGAAAGATCAGAAAAATTAGAATATCACCCAAACTGCGGGGCGGACGACGAAATCAGGATTGTGCGCTTCGAAATCTCCGATACTGCCGTCAAAGCTGACACTCATTGCATAATTTGAAGTTGAACCAGCCGTACGCAGCCACCAGAAAACAGCACCCTCGCTGCCTCCGCTGCAGTAGCTCGTGCTGGTGCTGATATAAGCCTTTGACTTCGCAGCAGCCGTCGGATAGGCAAGTCTAGAACATTTTCCGGGGAAGTAGAGCTCGGCTTCCGATTTGCTAAGCAGGAAGACCTTGTCGCCTGTTGCCGGATGAGCGGTTATTTTGGATTTTTCCTCATCGCTGAATGCCGAACTATAAAACGCGCCGTTCAACCATTTGCGGATTTCACTGCCAGCCCAGTTGCCGGAGCTTGCATCAAATCTGTGTGCCGCGATACCACGATCGCTGATGAGCAGAGCCTTTCCTCCGTCATAGGCAAGAACACGCCACTTTATTGCGCCGTTGTAGTTGCCGAAACCGGCTTTCATCCTCTCAAGTTCAGCCTTTCTCGCCTCATCGCTCTGAGCTTTGACCTGTTCCTCTTTTTTCGCCTTTTTCTCCTCTTCGGCCTGAGCTTTGGCTATTTTCCTCTCCTGAGCTTTTCTTGCAGCCTCGGCTTGTGCCTGAGCCGCTTTGGCTTTCCGCTCCTGCCTCTGCAAAGATTCGTTTTTCTTCTCGGATTCAGCTTTTTTCACAGGTTCGGTGGTTTGTTCAGGAGCTGCCTCCGAAGCGGCTTCCGGCTCTGATACAGCTGTCCGCACAGACTCAGCAGTCTGTTCGGCCCCGGCATTCTGTTCAGGCTCTACTTTTTGTTCGGGGGCTGATTTCTGCTCAGGTTCAGACTTCTGTTCCGGAACGGCTTTTTCGGACTTTTCCGCCTTCTTGCGGTTCTCTGCCGCGGAACGTTCTGCCGCAACCCTGACAGATTCCGGTTTTTGTCCCTGCTTACCCATGGTCATTGCCGCGTAGATACCGCCGCCGGCCAATATGAGCAGCGTTATGACTATCCCGATAATCTTGTTCCTCTTTTTCCTGCTGCCTTCACGTTCCTCTTCCTCTTCACGCGCTCGCTGTGCTCTCCGTTCGGCTTCAAGACGCTCTCTTTCAGCCTCCTCTTTTGCCCGTCTGAGCATCTCGGCTTCGGAACGGCGTTCCGCTTCAAGACGCTCGGCGTTTAAACGCTCCTCCTCGAGACGTTTCATCTCTTCACGGCGTTTAGCCTCTTCGGCAGCGATCTCCGCCGCAGTATTTTTGTCCGTTACAAGCCTGACAGCACCGATCTTCCTCTCTTCACTCATGTAGTCGTCGGCATTTTTGATGAAACCGTTCTCTGCAAGCAGCCTGAGTTCGTCATCCGTCGGCAGACGCCAGGTATCGTAACCGTATGTCCGGCTCGAATTGACTCTATCGATTATTTCGACCGGCACTTTTTTGAAATTTTTACCAAGATCCTTCGGGAAGACCTTCAAATATCCGAAAATAACACCGATCTCACCGGAATCAGTCTTTATCATCTCAACGTTGTCGTTTTCCGTGAAGCTTTCAGCGTTCTCCCTTTCCGCAAGCATCTCCACGGATAATTTTACCCACAAAGCAGGTCTGACCAGGATATCGCTCTTTGCCACACTGAGGGCGCAGACATCTCCGGAATAGTAGACGCACATGGCGAAATTATCATCGGCTGCCGGTGTACGGAGCCACCAGCAGGCTGCATCGCCTTTAAGACGTGCGCCGTTATCCTTCGCATACGCCGTCGGAGAGAGGACTTTATCTTCATTCGAAGGGAAATAGGTCTCGACCTCAGAATAGCTCAGCAGAAAAACTTTATCTTCGCTGCTGGCAGACTCGGTTTCAACTGATGTCGAAAGTATAGAAGCCCTCTCTGCGTCATTAAACGCGGTTTTGAAGAAACTCCCGTTCAGCCACGTGCGGATTTCGCTCCCGTTCCAGGCGTTACCGCCGGATTTCGGGTTGAATTTCTGCGCGTCTATACCCTTTTCGCTGATGATCAGAGCCTTATCGCCGTCGACATCGAGGATCCGCCATTTCAGATCCTCGTTTCCGTAACGGCCGAACCCTGACAACGCCTTTTCGAGGGCTTTAACATCCATATTTGCTTCTTTGGATACCAATTTACTCTCCTAAAAAACAATATCATTAAAAAAAGAGAACGATGGCGTCTCCGGGCAGATTCGAACTGCCGGCCTTTCGCTTAGGAGGCGAACGCTCTATCCTGCTGAGCTACGGAGACAAAAGACGGCTGTATAATACTCACTTTTTTTTAAATTTCGACTTTTTATTCCAAAGGAGGAAGAATTTTTGTCGGATCCACAGGTTGCGAGTTTATACGGATTTCAAAATGGAGGTGCGGACCTGTCGAGTTTCCGGTATCTCCGACAAGCGCGATCTGTTCTCCCTGCTTGACCACAGCCCCCTCACGGATCAGGTTTTTGGAGTTGTGAGCGTATATCGTGAACTCGTCGCCGCTGTGCTGGAGAACGATAAGATTCCCGAAACCGCCCTGCTGCCCCACCTTTACAGCCTTTCCGGCTGCCGCCGCATAAACCGGAGTCCCCTCGGGACAACCGATATCGATCCCGTTATGATTTCTGCTCCACCGTGGACCGAATGGAGAGGTAACGACCCCCTTGGCAGGCCAGACATACTTATTTTTTGCCTTTATGTTTGTTTTCGCCGGCTGCTTTTTGGATGCAGTCTGTTTGGGAGCCGCCTTTTTTGCGGGCTGCTGAGAGCTTTTCGGTTCTGCCGGTTTTGACTGCACTGTCCCGGCAGTCTCGCTTCTGGCAGTCTCATTTTTAGGCGCTGATACTCCCGGAACAAAAATATAGTCACCTGCCGCGATTTTATTTATATCAGACAACTCATTGTTTTTCCTGATCGTTTCGACATCAGTGCCGTAAAGTCTGGCAATCCCGGAAACCGTCTCTCCCTGTTTGACGCGGTGGTAAATACCGAAGCCTGGCGACGACGCACATGATGCCGACAGCAAAAAAATCGAAAATATAAGTATTGACCTAAACCTTTTTATAACCATTCGGCTTCCGCTTTTTCAAGCGCCTTCAATATATCGCTGTTTCCATCCGCCTTTGCCGTATCTATCGCCGTTTTGCCGCCGACATCCCGCATCGTCGGATCGCTGCCCGCATCGAGCATCCTTTTAACAAGGTTATAGTTTTTTTTCTCGACCGCAAGCAAAAGCGCCGTTTTCCCGTAATCATCCGTGATATTGATGTTCTGCTGTTTCGATACCAGAAGCTCTGCAAGCTCGAATTTTTCGTTCTGGACCGCCAGCATCAGAGCGGTCTTCCCGCCCTCGAATCTGTAATTGAAATCCGAACGGGCTCCCCTCCTCAGCAAAATCAGAGCCTCCTGAAACTTTTTGTTGTGGATCGCGTAGGCGAAAAGCGTCATGCTTTTGTTTTTGAAATAACTTGCGTTCGGATCCGCACCCTTATCGATGAGAAGAGTCAGAATTTCCGGGAATCCCTTTTGAACAGCTATAAAAACCGCCGCTCTACCGTTTTTATCCTTTGTGTTTATATCGGCTCCGTCATCCAGAAGCTGCCTGACTTCCGAGAGTTTCCCGTTATCGACGGCATTGATGAAATCCATCGGCAGAGTGTCGAGCTTTCTAAGGATGCGCGAGCAGTCTACAGCTCTGGCGTCTACCGCGTAATCCAGTGCCGTTTTGCCGCCGCGGGATCTCTTTTTTCTGTCGTAGCCCCTGCTCAGCAAACGCTGCAACAGTTTGTAATTGTTAGCTTCAGCAGCATACATCAGAGTATTTTTCTGATTTGCGTCCTCGACATCGAGGTTTGCCCCGGCAGCGATCAGGATGTCAGCCAGCCGCTCGTTTTTGATCGAAAGCGCATGGAGCAGTGCACTCTTTCCGTCAGGACCGCGAAGCTCGATATCGACTCCGTTTTTCAAAAAAAATTCGACCATCGGGATGTCTCCCGCAGAGGCTGCGGTAACGAAAAGCGGCCAATCCTCATCGACATAGTTGATGTCGGCTCCGGAGCGGAAAAGTTCGGAGGCAAGCTTGACGTCTCCAGCCTGAACTGCGGCGGAAAATTTGAAGTTCAACTCGTCTCCGGCGACCTGAAACAACGAAAAAACGAGAAAAAAGAGAAAAAAAACCGCTTTTTTCAATGGGCACTCCGCAAAAATTTTGAATAAAATATCACAAACCGTATCTTTTTGAAACATTGTTTTAGCATTTTTGAGGGAAAATATGAAAGCAACGCTCGCCGGATACAATCTCGACTCCGAAATAATCAACGAACTGGCCGCCCGTTCAGCCTGGAACGAAGACAACCTGACTCCTGAAACGCTCAGCGCAGCATACGCAAGGATCTCGAGAGACCCGGCTGACATCGGTGAGCTGCGAAAAATTTCACGAAGCGCCGTCGAAAAGGCAAGGCGCTCCAACGAAACGATCATCTTCGGTCTCGGACACGCCAGCGTCGCCGAACATGCTGTCTTCAACTTCGATCTTTGCGGCATTTCCAGGCTTGCCGCTGAAGAGATCCAGCGCTTCAGACTTGCCTCATTCACAGAAAAGAGCCAGCGCTACATCACTCTGAACGGCGATTTCGTCGTTCCACCGGAGCTTGAAGACTCGCCTCTTGCCGAGAAGCTTGGAAAGCTGATTTCAGCACAGAACGAGGCATACTTTTCCCTCTTTGAATCGCTGAAAGGCTACTTTTTCGAAAAATATCCGGATCAGCTCTCGACCAAGCGCGGTCAGGAGACTCTCGAGGGTTATGCAAAGGAGGACGCCCGCTACCTTGTCTCGCTCGCCACTTCGACACAGTTCGGGATGACGGTGAACGCACGGACTCTGGAAAACATGCTCCGCTACTTTGCAGCTTCACCTCTTGCCGAGGTCAGAGAGATCGGAAAATCGCTCTTTGAGCTCGTCCATCCGCTATCGCCCTCGATCGTCAAATACGTCGAGCCGACTCCCTACGACACGACGAGAAAGATATCACTGAAAGAGATCGTCAATTCACACGTTCCGCAAATCAAAAACGAAACTGGCAGCACCTCTGTCAAACTGGTTTCATACTCTCAGGATCCGGACAAACTGCTATTTGCGACGCTGATCTACGCAAATTCAGGTGTCGGTTTTGAAAGTGCGCTTGCATACGCCGAGAGGACCGACGAGTCGTCAAAAAAGGCTCTGATCGACGCATCGCTCGCTTCGAAGCAGGCTTTCGACAAGGTGGACCGTGCCTTCGAGAACATAGATTTCACCTTCGAGCTCACGCTCAGCGCGACGAATTTCGCCCAGCTCAAACGCCACAGGATCTCGACTCAGATCATTCAGGATTACGATCCGGCGCTCGGAGTTACGATCCCGGAATCGATACGCAATATCCACGAAGAAAAGAGGTTCATGGAAGTTATCGAAAAAAGCGAAAAATTTTACCTGGAACTGGAAAAGGAGGCGCCCGTCGTCAAAAATTATGCACTGACGAACGCCCACCGCAGGAGAGTCCTCTTCAAACTAAACCTGCGCGAACTTTACCACTTCATTTCGCTCAGATCTGATGCTCACGCCCAGTGGGATATCAGAAAAACGGCAGATGAAATGCAGAGGCTCGTCAAGGAGATCGCACCTTACTCGACAGCTCTCATGTTCGGAAAAAGCGAGCTTTGAGGCTGCGGAGGAGAGATGATAATCGACACCGCTTCGACACTTCTGGTGATCCTCGCCATGGTCGCAGGCTACCTCCTCGGCGGATTCAGGACTATCCTGAGGCTCGCTGTCTTTGCGATCGTCTTCCTGGCTTTGAGGCTGCCGTCAGTCGCTTCGGCTATGCAGGATTTCGCAGGTCCGAGGTTTTATTCATCGCTTTTCGTCTTCGTTCTAATCGTATCGACACTGATTTTGAACCTGATCCTTTCGTTTGCGCTGAAAGGGCTTTTGAACGAAAAAAAATCCGGGGTGATCGGCAGAACGAACCGCATACTCGGTCTGGTGATCGGCTTCTGCCGCGGGCTCCTGGTCCTCTTCGTACTGTTTTACATACTTGACGCCCTGATAAGCCACGAAATGCTTATCGAAGAGAAGAGATATCTCGATGAATCCGTCGCCTTCACTGTGGCAAAAGCATTCATCGAAAGTGCCGGAATGAAATTTTTTTAGGTGAATGATGCAAGAGGTTGTTGTTCCTGTATCCGCCTTCGTGCGGGATCTGAAAAACGCAGTTGAGGGAGCTTTCGGCTGGGTGGCGCTTTCAGGAGAAATCACAAATATTTCCAAATCGTTCGCCGGGCACACATACTTCACGCTCAAGGATGAATCTGCCCAGATCCGATGCGCAGTCTTCAAAAACCAGCAGAAGATGATCCGCTGCGAGCTGAAAAACGACATGTCATACATCGTCTACGGCAAAATTTCGGTTTACGAGGCAAAAGCCGAAATCACGCTTGTCGTTTCACTGGTTATCCCGTACGGCGACGGAATGGCGGCGCTCAGGCTGAAGGCATTGAAGGAGAAGCTCAAAAACGAAGGTCTTTTCGACTTGGAGCGCAAAAAAAAGCTGCCGAGATTCCCACTTGTCGTCGGAGTCGTGACAGCTGAAAACGGGGCCGCCATCCACGATATAATCAAAGTTTCAAGAGGACGCTTCCCGGCTGCCGGGATCATACTCTCACCCGCCCTCGTTCAGGGAGCAGGGGCCGCACAAAGCATTATCGATGCGCTGAAAAAGCTTGAATTTATTGAAGAAATAGACGCGATAATCATAGGCAGAGGGGGCGGAGCCAAGGAGGATCTCGAGCCATTCAACTCAGAAGATCTCGCCCGTGCCGTCGCAGCCTGCCAAAAACCGGTCGTCAGCGCCGTCGGTCACGAGACGGACTCAACCGTGCTCGATCTTGTAGCCGACTATTCGGTCCCGACACCGAGTGCTGCAGCAGAACTGGTCTTCCCCGATGCAAGGGAGATCCTCAGCAATATCGATAGCAAAAAGGAGACGATTTCGAACTATGTAAATTCGCTCCTCAACTCGAAAATGCTCCACCTCGACAACCTTGTGCTTTCGCTGAAAAGCCCGTCTGAGCTTATCAAAACAGCGGAGCACCGCACGGAGAGACTTCTTTTCGAGGCATCAAACTCGATCCGCGATATTTTTCAGAAAAATTTGCAACACTACCTGCTTCTGGAAAAGGATCTTGAAAAACTGAGCCCGCTTTCACCGCTTGAAAGAGGCTTTGCGATCGTTACTCAGGGCAGAAAAACCGTTAAAAAAAGCGTCGAACTGGATACGGATCTCGATTTCGATATCAGATTCGGCGACGGGACCGCTCACATTAATAATAAAGGATAGGAGGAAAAAATGTCAGATTGTATTTTCTGCAAAATCGCAAACGGCGAAATTCAGTCACCGAAAGTTTACGAAGATGAAAACTTTATCGTTATCAGGGACTTGCACCCGCTATGCAAGATCCATGACCTCATCATCCCGAGACGTCACATCGCTTCGATAAACGATGTCGCCGAAGAGGAGACCGCCGTACTGGCATCGATTTTCGAAGTCGCTAAAAAGGTGGCCGGAATCGAAGGGATCGCGGAAAACGGTTTCAGATTCGTCGTAAACACCGGTCACGACGCAGGACAGACCGTCCAGCACTTCCACGCTCATGTCCTGGGCGGCGAAATGCTTGTCGGCAAAAAGCTGGAGATGTGATCAACGATGTTTATCTATCAAATCGGCGCAGGACGTGTCGGGACTGCACTTCAGCGTTTTTTCTACAAAAACGGCATAGTCTCTCAGTTTGTTGATGATTCGATAACAGACAAAAGCGGGATCCTTTTCCTGCCGATCTCGGATTCGGCGGTAAAACCTGTTGCAGAAAAGCTGCTTGCGGCAAACAGAGGGCTCTTTGTCGTTCACTTTTCAGCCGCTACGACTGTTGAAAGCGACAGGGTATTCCTGCTCCACCCCTACTCTTCAGTATGCGAAGAGAGCGATTTTTCGAAGATCCTCTTCACACTTTGGGGCAAAAAGAACGAGACCCTGGAGCAACTTGTCGCGGAAACCGGGCTCCAATTTGTCTACTGCGGCGAAAAAGTTTCAATACTTTACCACACTTCGGCAGTCCTAGCCGGAAACTTTACGCAGTTTTTCGCACTAAAGGCGATCGAACTTCTCCAATCCGAAGGCTTATCCACAGATAACGCAAAAAAGCTTATACGCCAGCTCGTCGATTCATCCGTAAACAACGTTCTAGAAAACGGGATCTCCGGCTTGACCGGCCCTGCAGCAAGAGGTGAAAACGAAATTATCGCCAAAGAATCCTATGAATTATCCAAAAAAGACCAGGAGCTTGCCAAGATTTATTCGCTGATCAGCGAAGAGATAAAGCATATTGATATATAACCTACGACTCCTCTTTTCCGCGGAGGTATTTTCCGAAAATCATCATTCCGAGCGGTGAAATGACGGCGACTGCGCCGACCCATATCCAGATCATGTAGTGGTGCGAGATATCACCGACCTGGAGGGTCTTTTCACCGGCTTCGTTCAGGACTTCTGTTGCCGGTGTGTAGGCTGAAAGAAGTGCTCCCGACATCCACGCAACAAGGGGCTGAGAGATAAATTTGGGAAGAAGTGAAAGGCTGAGATAGCTTGCCTCCTGCCCTTTCGGCGCGATCTTCGCGGTGTATTCCATGAGTCGCGGAGACCAGATCGCCTCGCCTATAGTGAAGAGAATGACAAAGAAGCAGAGCCCGAGACAGATCGCGATCGTCGAAAGCGGAGAACCGTCAGGAAGGGCAAGCCACTTCTGCCAGATAAGTCTACCGAAGACTGAGTCGGCGATCGGAGCGTAGAAATCATCGGGGAGAACAACGAAGAATACCGAAGCTGCCGAGATCATCGAGCCGATGGTTATCATTTTGTAGGCGCTCCACTTTCTCGTGAGCCAGGCGATCGTCGGAACGAAGAAAATGACGATCACAGGGTTCAGAACGCCGTAGATGTTGCCGATTTTCGCGCCTTCGCCGAGAACGCGGATGCCGTATTTCGGGAATGTGTAGTGAAAATGGTAGAAGACATAGTTGACTCCGAGAAGGATCGCCAGGAGCGCCATAAACTTCCAGAAAGCCTTCTGTTTAGCGACATTCACGAAGATCTTTCCTGCATCGGCAAAAGAATCTTTGATCGAGCCGAAAATCGAAACGAACATGTTCCCTTCCCTTTTTTCACGCTCGTTTTCGATGTGCTTTACGAGCTTTCCCTCTTCGTTGAGGTCGATGTTGTCACGGATTATCGCAACAAAGAAAAGTGTCGGGATGCTGATAAGGAACGCGACGAGAAGGATGAAACGGTATGTCGAGATCTCGCCGAGAAGAGGAACTGCGATGTTTCCGTATTCGCCGTAAACTTCGCGGATACCGTCAAAAATGAGTCCGCCCATCGCGAAACCGACGTTCATCAGGGTGTAGAACATCGCGAAACCGAGCGCCGAAGTGTCTGATTTCGTGTATCTTTTGAGTGCTACCGAAATGACGGGGCTCATAAATGCGACAGAGACCGCCTGCGGAACGAACCCGAGAAGCGTGACGACCCAGAAATTTGTCGTGAGAAAGAGGAAAAACCTCGAAAATATTGCAAGGATCGTGCCGATAAGAAGCACTTTCTTGATACCTACCGCATCAACGAGAGAACCCACTCCGAAAATAAGGAGCGTATAGGTCAGATTCCACGTTCCCATGTAGTTTCCAGCCGCGACATCGCTTAAGCCCAGATCACTCGAAAGGAAAAGGGTAAGCGTCATCAGCATTATGGAATAGGCCGTATATTCGATTATCTGCGAAATCGAAACGAACCAGATCTCTCGCGGCGAAGTTTTGAGACCGCGTTTATAGTTGTAGACGATGTAGATGAAATATACACCGGCAGCCCCTCCGAGCGACCAGAGTAAATAAGGGATCCACTTGGGAAAATCGATATAGGACATACAACCTCCTGAAAAGATTTATGATTTCGCTCCCAGCCGGAGCACGCAAAAGGGACGGTTAAATGTTTCTTGCGATGTAGGCTGCAAGACGAGTAAGGCTGTAAACGTAGCTGCCTATCTCGTTGTCGTACCAGCCGAAAATCTTTGCGTGGGTGACAGGAACATTCGGCGAACCCGGGAAATCGACAAAACCTGTCCTGGTGTGGGTGTCGTTGCCCTCGATGACAGCAGCAGCCATCTTTCCCTTGAGGTCGCAGGAGACATTCTGACGGCTCGAGAAATAGAGCAGATCGCGCTGGCTGTTCTGCGACGCATTTATATAT
>JAGAAT010000016.1 GCA_017615095.1 bacterium | reverse complement strand
GCCGATTTCTTCATCCTTAAGCGCCGCAGCATCGAAAAAGCCTTCGTCTGGACGAACCTCATAGTCTGGGTCATTGGCTTTGTTATTTACCGCTACCTGATGAATGTCGATTTCATCCTCGGAAACACCCTTCCTGACATGCTTATCACGATGGTCATCTGCGTTGCTGCGAATAAGATAGTAGGAAAAAAAGCGGCGTGTCAAAGTAAATAACTGACGCTGCGTCAATTATTTTTCGACTCACTTTTCAACAATTTCCCAATGCCCGTTTTTGTCCGCACCGACACGGCGGATAATGTTTTGTTCCTGTAATTGTTTCATGTTGCGATTTACAGTTTCGCGCGCAATCGACAATTTTTGAGCCAGTTCCTTTTGAGAAATGAAAGGATTTTCTTGAATTATATTTAATATTTTCTGTTGATTTTGAGTGATGTCTGAAATTTTGTTACTGTGATTTTCGAGTGACTTTACAGTGACTTCTTCCGGTTTCGGAACAGAATTGTTTTTCACATATTCGTCATAACCAATGTGAGTATATCTGTTTTTGAGTTCGTTGTGTCCGCCGAACAGAAGGTTTTGGAAAAAACGTTCCAGGTAAACAGGATTTTCGTGGATCCCTTTCTGCAGATTGTTGTAGTTCGCTCTGACGAGTGCGTTTCTGAAATACCAGCTGTTCTGTGCAAAAATATCATTGTCTGCCTTGAAACCCAGAAAGCGGAGATATTTTATTGTAAAAACCGCAGTCGTTCTTGTGTTGCCTTCTCCGAATGCATGTATCTGCCACAGACGCGATACGAAAAAAGCAATATGGCGCACTATTTCATCATCGGAAATATTTTTGTAGCTGAACTTTCTTTCCTGCTCAAAATCGTATTCCAGTGCGCTTTTCAATTCAAAGGCCGCTCCGTAAATCACAGTGTCGCCGTTCAAAACCCACTCTTTTTTGGTGATGTCGTAGTCACGTACCTTTCCGGCAAATTTGAAAACGCCCTCAAAAAGCCGTTTGTGTATCGCAATCAGGTGGGAAGGACTGAAATTGAATGACGGTTCGCTCAGTATCTGCGCGATACGGCTTGAAACTTTGTCGGCTTCTTCTGTTCCTGACTCCTCATTTTCGTGGCGCGATGTTCTGTGCTTGTAATATGAATCAATAAGGTTTTTTGCCTCTTCAAAAGAGACCTCGCCTTCAATATTGCGTTTCGCGGTTTCGTAAAGATATGCAGACGGTTTTAATCCGTCGACCTGCTGCAGTCCGATGGCGGTAGACCATGCCAGTTTTTTTTCTTTTTTACTTGCATCAACATGACGAAGGTATTCTTCAAAATCTGATTCATAAGGTTCCGAGTGAGTCATTCGTTTCCCCAAAATAAAAAAACCGATTGATTATATTACTGATTTTGCGTTAATAAACAAGAATTTGCGGGAGCAAAAACGGTGCGCGGGTTGAATTTCATTTTTGAGAGTCAATTTATTGCCGATATCGGTAAAAATGTTGCCTTTTTTGAACTTTTTTGTTAAAAATCATACCGATAATTTGTCTCTCGGTGCAGGACGGATACAAAAATCTGCTAGATTGTTTCAGGATAAAATATTGATTTTCAAACTTAAAATGCACATTGCTTGGAGGGCAACATGAAAAAAATCGTATTTTTTGCATTATTCGCGCTTTTCGCGGTTTCATGCGGTGGTGGAAGCGGAGACTCTTTCAACGCCGAAAAAAGTCCTTACGGTGATCCGACTGTGACGAGTGTCTCGGCAATAAACGTGGGGATGCTTACCAATGAAAGGAAGCTCCATATCCTCGAAAGATCGGGAACGAGTGAATTTTCAGGAAAAGTTCTTGACGTAATTGACATCAAGATCAATGACAGCAGTGAGGCCGAGATGCTTTTTTCTCCGTTTCCTGTCACTAAAGAGACAAAAAAGATCACTTTCGGCGGCTACACTTCAAAAAGCGGAGAGGGTATAAAGCCTAAAGAGGCGGTCGAGGTCGATCTGCCGAAACTCGGTGAAACTACGGAGGGAAGCGGCGAATTCACGGTAAAACTACCCGGTATGCCGGTCGAAGTCGATGTCCCGCTCGACTGGACGCTCAAACTTGAAGAGGAAGATGTTTCGGTAAACACTCCTTCGGGATCGTATTTGGGGCTCAGGCACTACACTGGAAGCGGAAAGATAAGCGAAGGGACTCTCGGCGATTTTCTCGGGAGCACCGAATTCACAGGAGACGTCTACTTCAGCCCGGTACTCGGGGTCCCAATCCAATTCAAACTTAACGGAGTTAACTTCGAAGGAGACCTCGAATCGGTGTGGGATTTCGGTGATCCCGATGAGACCGGATACAGAGTCATGAAGAAATCTGGCATCGTAAACAGCGAAAATCCCTCATTCGAACTGAGCACGCACGACCTTAAAGGAAATTTCGACGCCGACCCGAATCAGCACGCGAAAATGCTTCTCGAGATAAGATACCTCGATGAAAATGCGGCGAAAAACGATCCTCAGCCTGAAATAAATGTCGAATTCGGCACGGTCATGGGCTACTTCCCGTCACAGCTCGTGGAATCACCCGTCAGCATATTCTTTCCCGAAGAGAACGAAGGATTCAGATATTTCATCGCATACGTCGACCAGGCGGCAAAAGGTCATAACGGACCGATATCCTATCGCATTTCCGTCACCGGCGGCGAATCGGTAAAGCCTCTGCGCGTCACAGCGAGGATATATTACAACAAGGTCGAGTAAAAGCCTTTATCCATCGAAGTAAAGCATCCTGTTTGACTTTAGGGTCCTTAGAGTCCTAAAGACCCATGGTTTGCGCAGTAAATAACTTATTTGTAGTAGACCTCAAGTCCGTTCGGGAAGAGCTGGACATTGTAGCCTGAAAGATCGGTTATAACTGAAGGCTGACCGCTGGCCGACTGGATATAGCTTCCACTCTGCCCACCAGGTCCACCACCACCGGGGAACCCGCCGCCGCCGCCGCCGCTGCCGGCAGTACCGGAAATCGTAGGCTTGAAAGCGATATTTGCATTTCCGTAATAGCTGCTAGTGTTAAAACTCATACTGTAATTCGTTCCCTGTTCAGATCTTCCTGTGCTGAAACCGAGAGCTGTCTGAGTGGTGATGCTTGCCGCGCCGTCGGAATCAAACGAACCGCCCTGACCGCCGTTGATCTGGCATTCTACAACGACAACACCGCCGTTGATGGTCATCGTGCCGTTGCTGTCAATACCGTCTACATCACCGCTACCGGTTTTGATGTAGTGGAAACCGCCGCTGATTGTGAGATAGCCGGTGCTGCTGCTGCCTCCGGGGAATCCGCCGCCGCCTGGACCACCGCCGCCCCAGTCGCCGGGACCGCCGCCTGATGAACCTGAGCTGTCGTTTCCGCCTGCTGCATTCCAGCCGTCGTCTCTGCCGTAAACCGAGGTAACACCGCCGGAAACAGTGATATACCATGCTTCAAATCCTTCGTAGGACATCGTGACGTTGATCGAAGGTATTGAATCCATCTCGTCCACGATCAGAAGTTCGTTGTCGGCATGGATCCCGTCATCGTCCGAAGCGATCTCAATGTTGCCGCCTTTGATGTAGACAAGACCGCCGGAATGTATTGCGTCGTCTCTTGAGTTGATCTTGATAGTTCCTCCTGCGATTTTTATGTAGACGACATCCGTATTGAGATCGGCATAATTTTCAACGGTGTTCGGAATGCTTGCCTTGATCCCTTTGAGCGAGTCTTCGCCGTTGTATTTCTGTGCGGAACTGCCGCCGCCGCCCCAGCCTCCGCCGCTTGACGAAGTCGTGATGACGCTGCCGCCGCCTGAAGTGATGTCGATATTTCCGTCGAGGATCTCGACGAATGAAATCGCATGGATCGCGTCGCCCTTCGTCGAATTGACCATGAGCGTACCGCCTTTGACTTTGACATATCCCTTAATGTCTTTATAAGCGGCATCGTTTATTACAGTGCCGTCATCCGGAACAGCAACCAGTGCGAGTTTCGTCGTGTTGTCCGATTTGATGCCGTCGCCTTCCGAGCTGACAGTGATGTTCCCGCCGCGGATAACGACCGAATCCTTGCCGCGGATACCGTCGTCCTTTGCGTTGACGATGAGTGTGCCGCCGTCGATGTCAAGGTCGTCCTTTGAAGCGACTCCGTCGTTGTAGTTGCCCTTCACGAACAGAGTGCCTTCGCCGGCAAGCCTGAGGTCGGACTTGCTGTAAAGAGCAGCGTTCGGTTCTGTTGCACCTGCTTCTGCAAAGACGTAGGTCGCAGCGTCAGTCAGAGTGTTCTGCGTATCCTTTGCCGTGAAGATCCTGACATCTTTGGCGCCCATGACGGCGAAAGGAGAGTTTTTCGAGTTCGTAATGCTGATCCCGTTGAAAACGACGTGAACGTATTTGTCGTCCTTTTCTTTATCGACATCGACAAGGATCTGCCCGTCGTTGAGCGTGCCGTCGATCTCGAAAACACCAGAAGCCGTGATCGTCGCGGTCGTCCCGGCAACTGTTACGTTTTTGCCGTCGACCTCGATCGAAGTGCCTTTGAGATGGATGTAGGTGATGTCGTCAGCTGTGTCCCGCGGATCGCTGTTGTCTGCGGTGTCTCCTGTGTCGCTGCCTGTGTCGCCGGTGTCACCGCCGGTATCGCCTGTGTCACTGCCTGTATCGCCGCCGGTGTCGCCTGGATCAGGATTGACAGGAGTGCCGGAGCAGTTGCCTGTATCCCAGCCTGAACAGTCGGCTTTGCAGACCGCATTACCGTCGGTATAGCCGGGATCGAGTACTGAACACGGCTGATTCCCGCCGTCGCAGACCTCGCCGGATTCGATCGTTCTGTTGCCGCAGATCGCAGGGGTGCTTCCCGTATCGCCGCCGGAAGTATCTCCTGAATCACTGCCGGAATCAGCTGCCGAGGTGTCTCCCGAGCCGCTGTCTCCGCTGTCCGATCCGTCGCCGTCATTGTCCGAGCCGCCGCAGGAGACTGCAAACAGCGCAAAAACGAGCACGGATAAAATCAAGTAAATCTTCTTCATAGATTCCTCCTTCAAAAGAAGTTAAACAAAAGATTTTAGTACTTTCGGTAAAAAATCAAATGTCGGTGCACTTTCCGCCTCTTTTTTCTCCGAAAAATCGCTTCTAAACGCCGTTTCGGGGCAAATCTAACTTTACTAATGCGATCTTTTATATATAAGTATGCGTTTTATTTTGCGGAGGAATTTATGAAGAGAAATTTATTTGTCGGTCTGCTTATTCTGGCGGCTACATGCTCACTTTTTGCGGAGCCGAAGCTTCTTACCATCCTTTTCACCAATGATTCTCACGGCATGGCTTGGGCGTTCGACGCACCGGACAGCCCTAAAACGGGCGGGCTTGCGGCTCAGAAAACGCTTGTCGATCAGATCAGGAACGAAGTCCAGCTGAGCAACGGCGACGTTGTTGTCCTCAGCAGCGGAAACGTCACGATGGGAGATCCGAGAAGCAATGTCTGCGAAAATCTTCCGATGATAACCGGAATGAATTTAATAGGTTACGACGGTATGCTCATCGGCAGCCACGAGTTCGATTTCGGTCAGAAAACCTTTGAAAAGATGCAGAAAGAGGCGAGATTTCCCTTCATGTCGGCAAACCTTTTTTACAAGAGGAGCGGCAAACAGGTCGGAAAATCCTATATCGAAAAGACTTTGATCAACGGCGTTAAGATCGCCTTTGTCGGCATTACGACTCCAGAACTCGAAAAGATCTCGAACGTAGGTGTCGACGGCATCGTCGAGGTCAAGGATCCGATCGAGGCGGCTAAAAAGCTCGTTGCCGAGGCTAAGCAGCGCAACGACTTCGTTGTTGTTCTCTCCAACCTGGGCTACTCCGATCAGGATGTCAGCTCAGACGGCTATCCGAGCGACCGTCTTCTTGCGAAGCAGGTCCCGGGCATCGACCTCATCATCGGCGGAAGGACGAAGATCCAGATGAACGATCCCGTCACGGTTAACAATGTTCCGATAATCCAGACCGAAGGACTCGGAAAGTGGGTCGGAAGGTTCGATTTCTACTTCGAGGGCAAGGAGCTCGTTCAGAAGAATTTCAAGCTCTATCCGATCAACATCAAGGAGAAGATCGTAAAGAGCGACGGAAAGGTGGTCTATGAAAACCGCGGGAAGGATCTTGCCGAGAACGAGGCGCTTCTGAAGATGCTCAACGATTTCAACTGCGAATTTTCAACTCAGGTCATCGGCGAGCTTGCCGATTCATTTCCGGCTGAACGCAGCGTGACACGCACTCAGCAGACTTCGCTCGGCCGTTTCATTGCCGGTGTCATGAAGGACAGGACGGGCGCAGATGCGGCTCTTCTCAACAGCGGAGCTATCCGCCAGGGCATAAACAAGGGTATCGTGAACGAGATGGATATCTACAGCGTCTTCCCCTTCGAGGATACGATCGTTACAGGTACCGTTACTGGTTCAGAGTTGAAGCAAATAGTTGAGATCGCTGCTAAAAATTCCGGTCAGGGCGGATATCTCCACTTCAGCGGCATCGAGGTTTCCGGCGGTACGGTAAAGGTCAACGGTCAGCCGCTTGACAGCTCGAAAAAGTACACGATCGCTGTAAATTCGTTCGTATCCGGCGGCGGCGACGGCTTCGACATTATGAAAAACATAAAGCTGAACGACACGAAAATATCTGTTCCGGCTGCAATAATCGAGTACATCAAGCGCGAGAAATACATCGAGCCTCCGAAAATGTAGCTCAGGACCGAGGAAAATATGAAAGTAAATTTTAGAACACTGATAGTTTGGATTCTGATCCTCCTCGTAGTTTTATCCGTGATTTCGATTTCGAGGATGACTCCGCAGGCAAAGGCACGCGAGATCGACATGACCGACTTCAGGAACAAGGTCAAGTCGCACGAAATAGAGGAGGTGACGATAGACGGGCTGGAGTTCAGCGGAACTCTGACGAACGGCGAAAAATTCACGGTCATCGGACCTAGCGGAGAGCGCACTGCGGAATTTCTGGCGGAAAACAACATTCCGGCGACCTACATAAAGCCCGAAGAGGAGTCGCTTCTGATGACATTCCTCATTTCGTGGCTCCCGATGATCATTTTTGTTGTGATGCTCATCTTCTTCTACCGTCAGATGAACGGCGGCGGGAACAAGGCGATGAGCTTCGGAAAGAGCCGTCACACGATGATCCAGAAAGACCAGAACCCGATAAGGTTCAAGGATGTCGCAGGCGTCGACGAGGCGAAGGAGGAGCTCGAGGAGGTCGTCGACTTCCTGAAAAAGCCTTCGGTTTACACCAAAATCGGCGCGAAGATCCCTCACGGCGTACTGCTCGTGGGGCCTCCCGGAACAGGAAAGACCCTGCTTGCAAAGGCAGTTGCGGGTGAGGCGAACGTACCGTTTTTCATCATCAGCGGATCCGATTTCGTCGAGATGTTCGTCGGTGTCGGTGCGAGCCGTGTCCGTGATCTTTTCGAACATGCGAAGTCGAAAGCTCCCTGCATCATTTTCGTCGATGAGATCGATGCTGTCGGAAGGCAGCGCGGTGCAGGTCTCGGCGGAGGAAACGACGAGCGCGAGCAGACCCTCAACCAACTTCTGGTCGAGATGGACGGCTTCGGGACGGACCTCGGGATCATTGTCATCGCTGCGACGAACAGACCCGACGTTCTCGATCCGGCTCTGCTCAGACCCGGAAGGTTCGACCGTCAGGTCTACGTCCCGCTTCCAGATGTCAAGGGTCGTGAAAAGATCCTCGAAGTTCACGGAAAGAAGATCAAAATGGCGCCGTCGGTCGACTATCGCGACATTGCCCGCGGTACTCCGGGGCTCTCCGGTGCCGATCTCGCCAACCTTCTGAACGAGGCTGCCCTTCTGGCAGCTGCGAAGTCGAAGGGGTTTGTCGAGATGTCCGACATAGAAGACGCCCGCGACAAGATACTGATGGGCAAGGCGCGCAGAACGATGGTCCAGACGCCTGAGGAGAAGAAGGATACAGCCTATCACGAGTCGGGTCACGTCGTAGTCGGCTACTTCTCGAAGTATGCTGATCCTGTCCACAAGGTTTCGATCGTTCCGCGCGGCAGGGCTCTCGGTGTTACGCAGCAGCTCCCGGAAAAGGATAAGTACTCCTACCACCGTGAAGAGCTCATCGACAGGATCAAGGTCCTGATGGGCGGAAGGGCAGCTGAGGATATATTTATCCACCGGATCACGACCGGTGCCGGTAACGACATCGAACGTGCGACCCAGATCGCGAGAAACATGGTCATGCAGTGGGGCATGGGCGAAGAGCTCGGTCCGATCAGCTACGGCGAGAAGGAGGAACAGGTCTTCCTCGGCAGGGAGCTCGGCAAACGTACCCAGGTCAGCGAGGCGACATCGCAGAAGATCGATGAAGAGGTCTACAAGATCGTCTCGAAGGCTTACGCCGAGGCCAAGGAGATCCTTACGACGCACCGTGACGGTGTCGAGCGTCTGGTCGAAGCTCTGTTGGAAAAGGAGACTCTCGAAAAAGACGAGATCGTTGTGGCTCTTGAAGGCAAACCCGCGGAGCCTGTGGCGGAGGCTCCGGCTGAACAGTCAGACGAGGAAATAAAGGCTTGATGCGCATTCTGCTGATTTTATTTGTCTTTTTTCTGATGTTTCCGGCTTATGCGGTCGAGTATTTCTATTTTTATGATGTCGAGACTGACACCTACACCTACACGAATCAGTGCATGGACAAACGCATTTGCAAGTCGATAAAGTGGTCGAAGGGCGAGGTGAAACACGCAAAGGGTTACGTTTTCAATCCGGTGCGCGAAGGCAGATACGACGGCATCATAAAGCGTGCCTCGGAAAAGCACGGCGTCGATTTTTTTCTGATAAAGAGCGTTATCAAGGCGGAGTCCGCGTTCGATCCGAATGCCGTCTCTGTCGCAGGAGCAAAGGGGCTGATGCAGCTTATGCCCGATACGGCTGCCGAGGTCGGTGTCAAGAACGTTTTCGACCCGGAACAGAATATCATGGGCGGTACCAGATATCTGAAAAAGCTGATCCGGCGCTTCAAAAACAACAGAAGGAATGCGGTCGCCGGTTACAACGCCGGACCCGCTGCGGTCAATTTTTACAACGGTATCCCGCCGTTCGACGAGACTGTGAACTACGTTAAAAAGGTTGGGGATTTTTACGAAAAATATACAGGGAAGGTGCTTTGGTGAAACTAAGAAGAGATAAATCGCAGAAAAAGAAGAGCGGGAAGAGGCTTTTCGACAAGTTCAAGAGCTTCAAGCAGGATGTCCTTACGCTTCCGAACCTGCTTACATCGATCAGGATCCTGCTTGTTCCGGTAGTCATAATTTTGCTTTGGCTCAACACGCCGGGAATGCGTTTCCTTTCATGGATTTTTTATACTGTAGCATCTGTTACCGACTTTTTTGACGGCTATCTCGCAAGAAAGTACGGGACGATATCGATCACGGGAAAGCTTCTGGATCCGCTGGCGGACAAGTTCATCGTTAATCTCACGCTTGTCCTGCTTGCTGCAATGGGGGAGATCTCTCCATGGCCGGTCATCATTATCCTGGCGCGTGAATTTTACATTTTCGGCATCCGTTCGCTTGCGCTTGAGCACGCTCTTGTCGTTGCGGCGGGTCGTTCGGGCAAGATCAAGACAGTCCTTCAGATGTTCTCGCTGCCCTTCTTTATGATCAATCAGGCGACACTCCTTGAGATCACAGGAATAAACTGGGATCCGTCGGGAGTAGGTAACTTCCTGGTATGGTCGTCGATCTTCTTCAGCATCGTCAGTGCGTTCAACTACACAAGAGAAGTCAAGAAAAGAGTTTTTGAAGAGAAATAAGGCGGGCTTGGAATTTCAGGTTATGCCTTGTCGGCACTTCCGAGAACGTTGATGTTTTTGTGCTTGTAGAGCTCTTTCAGAGATTCACGGGCAGGTCCGAGATACTTGCGCGGGTCGAATTCTGCCGGTTTTTCGGCAAGGACCTTTCTTACAGCCGCAGTCATCGCAAGTCTTCCGTCGCTGTCGATATTGATTTTGCAGACAGCGCTTGCCGCAGCCTGACGGAGCTGCTCTTCCGGGATACCGATGGCATCCTTGAGTTTTCCGCCGTAGCTGTTGATGATCTTTACGAGATCCTGCGGTACCGAAGATGAACCGTGGAGAACGATCGGGAAGCCCGGAAGCTGTTTTTCGACCTCTTTAAGGATGTCGAAGCGGAGAGGCGGCGGGAGGAGGATCCCCTCTGCGTTTCTCGTGCACTGCTCAGGTTTGAACTTGTTGGCACCGTGGCTAGTGCCGATCGAGATCGCGAGCGAATCGACACCTGTCTTGCTGACGAAATCAACGACCTCTTCCGGTCTCGTATAGGATGAATGCTCTGCACTGACGGCATCCTCGATGCCTGCCAGAACGCCGAGTTCGCCCTCGACCGAGACGTAATCCTTCTGCGAGTGGGCATATTCGACGACCTTCTTCGTTACGGCGATATTCTCTTCGTAGGGAAGGTGGGAACCGTCGATCATTACGGAACTGAATCCGTTGTCGACGCACTGCTTGCAGATGTCGAAGTCTGCGCCGTGGTCCAGGTGAAGGACTATCGGGATCTCATAGCCGAGCTCGCGGGCGTATTCGACTGCGCCGCGTGCCATATTTCTGAGCAGCGTTGCGTTGGCATAATCTCTAGCGCCTTTGGAAACCTGCAAAATTACAGGTGATTTTGTTTCAACACACGCCATGATAATAGCCTGAAGCTGCTCCATGTTGTTAAAGTTGTAGGCGGGGATGGCGTAACCGCCGTCAATAGCCTTTTTGAAGAGTCCGACCGTATTCACAAGCCCCAACTCTTTGTAACTGACTGTCATTTTCTTTCTCCTGTTTTCAACTATTTGTCACTAATTCCAGGTTTCTGTGCCGATTCGTACCATGTGAAGTTGTCCAAAAGGACAAGACTTTCAAGGACGTGATCGTTTGTGTCCCAGAGAGCCATTCTGAGTTTGAATGTTTCTCCGGGGATGATGTTGCCGCGGACTTTGAGCCAGCCCGTCGCACCGCAGGACTGCATTCCTGTCTGACCGCATCCGCTGTCCAGACCGGTACCTGCAAGTTTTTCGTCGCCTGCGCAGCTCGGATATTCAGGTCTCGGCGAGCATACCTTGAAGAGACCCGATTTCGCAAGGTTTATACCCATCGGGTTTTTGTTTTCGTCCATTGCGATATTTTTGTCGGCCGGGTTCTCGTAGCCGGGTTTGTCGGTTGTAAAGTTGCTGTCGAGAAGCATGACGAAGAAGTCGTTGTACTGGCAGACATAGACGGGGAATTCCCTGCTGAAATAGTTTACATCGACGCTGAAGGATTCTGCGTTGTTGGGTGCTCTGATCTCGAGTTCGAGCATTACGGGATCGTTTACAGGCGGTTTACCCGGGTCCGTCTGACCCATTATGAATCCGCCGCCGCAGTCGGGTGAATCGGGGAATGTCTCTCCGCCGTTTGCCTGGAACCAGTCCTGTGGCGGCTGGCTCTCGGTGTTGTTGTTGGCATCTTCGGACTTGCCGTTGAGGGTGCCTGATGTGAAGGCAAGCAGCGACATCCCGGCATTCGGTACGTTAAGATTTCCGAAAACGGGAAGTATCTTGTGCTGAGCGGCAGGGATAGCGCCTTCCGTTCCGTCCGGGAAAAGCAGTTTCGCGTTGATTACGCCGAACATCGTATCGTCGTAAGCGGGGCAGAGATCCATTGCCGCAGCCATATCCATCGGATTGGCGGAGTCGGGACTGAGGCCTGAATCGCAGTATGAAGCCGATTC